>JANQIW010000137.1 GCA_028281945.1 Prochloraceae cyanobacterium PL24a_bin.78 | reverse complement strand
CCTTATCCGAAAAAATTGTTGGGTTTATAACAGGATGGTCTTGGGTTCTGTATTCTTTAAAAATCTTATCTCTTTCAACCTTTTAGAAAATTGATATTACCAATGATGGAAAGACAGAGAAAAAATATAATTAAAACCTTAGAATTTAGTCCAAGCTTGAATCAATATTTAGAAGGAATATTAGAAGAAAACTATCAGTTAGCCAGAAGATTTGCCGCAATAGAAACTGATTTATCTATTGATATTTTCCCTTCAAAACCATTTTTTTCTATCAAACAAATATTAGAAAATAGTAGCTATGATAATGAAATCTTAAAAATGGACAATTTGCCTAACTTAAATCTAAATCAAAATGGGGAAAAATAAGAAAAAAGTATTGATAAGTAACTTAGAAATTCTCTTAATACATTTATTAAAATATAAATTTCAATCAGAGAAAAGAACAAAAAGCTGGTTATTAACTATTGAAGAACATAAACGAAGAATAAATAAAGCTTTCAAAAACACTCCAAGCTTGAAAAATTACTTAAAAAATATTTTTGAAAATACTATCAATCAGCAAGAATTGAAGCTTCTAAAGAAACTAGATTACCCATTGATATTTTTCCGATTCAATGCCCTTTTACAATAGAAAATATCCTAGATATTGAATATTTACCATAATCAAAATATGCTAAAATAGTAATAGTTAAAGATAGTTATAAACAGATTCCAGCTAAGATTAAATTAATCATAATTTACTAATATATTGTAATAAAATATCCAAAAATTAAACAAATAGATAATACAAAATCCTGACAAGAAAAACACAAAAATAATCTTAAATAGATACTAAAGAAAAAAATTAATCTTAAATAAATATTATTATCCAATACCATTAGCTACAATTAAATCTCTAAAAGATTTAAGCTATTTTCCTAGAAAAAGCGCAAACTTGATTACAACTATTTCTTAGATTCATAGCTTATTATGCTCACTACTAACCAGATTAGATTCCCCTCCTATTACTATAAAGTTCCAGAGGAATACTAAACAAAAGGTTAAAAAAAGCAAACACTAAACACCAAACACTCATTAAATAAAATAATCATTTTATGGTACAATTAACACCCAATTCCAGTTTTAGCGTAACAGTTGTATTAGAACTTCCCAACCAATCAGGAGCATTAGCCAGTGTAACCAATGCCATCGCCAGTGTAGGTGGAAACCTTGGAGATATTGCCCTCATTACCAGAAACCTCAAATTTACCGAAAGAGAATTAACCATAGATGCCTATAGCAGCGAACACGCGGATCAAATAGTTGATGCCATTAAAGCATTACCAAATGTCAAAATCATCAAATCATCCGATCGCACCTTTGATCTCCATCAAAAAGGCAAAATCCAAATCACTAGTAAAAGCCCTCTTCAATCCCAATCAGACTTAGCCATGGCATATACCCCAGGGGTAGGCAGAATCTGTAAAGCCATCGCAGAAAATCCAGAAGAAGTATTCTCACTAACCATCAAAAATAATACAGTCGCCATAGTAACCGATGGTTCCGCAGTCTTAGGCTTAGGAAATTTAGGGCCAGAAGCCGCACTCCCTGTTATGGAAGGAAAAGCCATGCTATTTAAAGAATTTGCAGGGGTAGATGCTTTTCCCATTTGTTTAGATACCCAAGATACTGATACAATCATAGAGACAGTTAAACGAATAGCCCCAGTATTTGGTGGAGTTAACCTTGAAGATATTGCCGCGCCTCGTTGCTTTGAAATTGAAGCAAGATTAAGGAAGGAATTACCTCTTCCCATCTTTCATGACGATCAACATGGTACGGCAATTGTAGTATTAGCAGCATTATATAATGCCCTCCAATTGGTTAATAAACCAATCCAAGAAGTGCGTGTTGTAATCAATGGTGCCGGAGCCGCAGGAGTAGCCATCGCTCGTTTATTAGTCAAAGCCGGGGCAACTAAATCGAAAATTTGGTTATGCGATCGCAAGGGAATTATTTCTACCAAAAGAGATAATTTAACTCCAGAAAAACAAGAATTTGCAGTAGAAGCTAATGGCACATTAGCAGGAGCCTTACGCGGAGCCGATGTATTTTTAGGAGTAAGTGGGCCTAACCTAGTTTCAGTAGAAATGGTAAAATCTATGAATAAAGATCCCATCGTATTCGCCATGGCTAATCCTATTCCAGAAATACAACCAGAATTAGTCAAAGACGATGTAGCTGTAATGGCAACAGGTAGGAGTGATTATCCCAATCAAATTAATAATGTGTTAGCATTTCCGGGGGTTTTTCGAGGGGCATTAGATTGTCGTGCAACTAATATTACCGATAATATGTATTTGGAAGCAGCTAAAGCCATAGCCTCTTTAGTTAATACCAGCAACCTCCATAAAGAAAATATCATTCCCTCTGTATTTGATGAAAGAGTATCAGTTGCCGTCTCTGCGGCGGTACAACAAGCAGCACGTCTCGATGGAGTAGCATCAACATAGTAAACCAAAATTAATAATATCCATGTATGAGGATTCTTTTAAAAACAAGGATTTGTCAGAACAAAAAATTATGGACGATATTCCTGAAGCATTGCGAGAAGAAATTAGAAACAAAAAACAACGTTCTCAAGTTTCATTAAAAATAATTATTCTTGTAGGGTTAGGATTAGTAGTATGTCTTTCTTTAGTAACTGGAAGTTTATTACTAAATGCTAGTTCAACTACTGAATTAGTAAAACAGGAAGAAACAATAATAGACTCTTCTAAAATTGAACCAACTCCAATTCCCAGCCCAGTTTCTATTCCACAACCAGATAATATTTTAGGACATTTAGAGTATGTAGAAGCATCAAGATCGGATTTAAAACCTATCACTAGAAATGGTAGTATTATGATGCGAAAAGCCGCAGCCGATAAATTTTTACAAATGCAAGGAGCCGCTAGGGCTAATGGGATTTCTCTTGTCCCAATTTCTGGTTTTAGAACGATAGATCAGCAAAATTATTTATTTTTTGGAATCAAAGAGCAACGGGCACAAGATACATTAGAAAGAGCAGAAGTAAGTGCTCCTCCAGGTTATAGTGAGCATCATACAGGTTATGCTATTGATATTGGTGATGGTAGAATTCCTGCTACGAATCTAAGTCCGGAATTTGAAAAAACACCAGCTTTCCGTTGGTTAGAGAAAAATGCTGCTAAATATAGTTTTGAATTATCTTTTCCCAAAGACAATCTTCAAGGTATTAGTTATGAGCCTTGGCATTGGCGTTTTGTGGGAAATAGCCATAGTTTAGAAACTTTTTATAAGGCTAGACATTTACAACAACCATTACGGAATAAGTAATAAGTAATAAGTAATAACCAATAAATGATAAGTAAATGGACAATTAATAATTTCAGAAACTTTTTTGAGAAAGCTTTTAACAAATTCTTTTTGTAAATAAATCTCTGCACATCGTAGATAAAAACTCCAAACTTCTATTGGCTTATTACTTATATCAAGAAAGTCTTTAAGTGTGATAGACTTTAAACATCTTAAATCTAGAATAATTAACCAAAATTTATTTTTCCTACTCTTTGCTATCAAATCCTAATTATTTTTCTCCCCATTCTTCCATTCCTCCCATTCTCCCCATTCTACATCTATATCACTATATAAAGAAAAAGGATATTATTAAATTTGACTTAAAATCAAAAAATACCTATACAGGTTTTTCCTCTAACAAAAGAAGAGAAAGAAAATATAAATTGATTTTGATCATAGATTGAATTCAAAATAACTAATAAGAAAAAACATAAAAAGTATCAAAATGACTAATAGAATTATCAAGGAAAAAACTAATTTAAAAAAAGAAAATCGTCAATGGTGGGTAGAAAATTGGCTCGAATTACTTAACTCTTATCGTTTTAAAAAGCGTTTAGAAAGAGCAAGAAATTATGCTAGAGAAGGCAATGTTCTCAATATTGATTTTAAAGGAACAAAAGTTTTAGCAAGAGTTCAAGGAACAGAAAAAGAACCTTATAAAGTCTCATTATATTTAGATTCTTTTAGCAATACTGATTGGAATCATGTTATTGAAACTATGTCAGAAAAAGCACTTTTTTCAGCCCAATTACTAGCCGGGGAAATGCCAGAAAATATAGAAGAAGTATTTACAGCTAATGGTTTAAGTCTTTTTCCTTTTAGTTTGTCTGAAATTCGCTCCCGTTGCACTTGTCCGGATAAAGCTAATCCTTGTAAACATATAGGTGCAGTTTATTATCAGTTGGGCGATCGATTTAGTGAAGATCCTTTTATTTTATTTCAATTGCGAGGACGTACCAAAATAGAGATTCTGCAAAAATTACGGGAAGTTAGAAGTAAGAAAAGTAAAAATATAGAAAATATTTCTGATGAAGACTTGCAAACAATCCCTCAAGATGAAGCTCAAAATCAATCTTCTTTAGAATTAGATACACTAAATAACGAAAACAAACTAAATCCTAATGCTTTAAATAAGGATAAAATTCAAGGATTTTGGGAATATCAAGAACCATTAGAATCATCTTTAGTAGTCATCTCCCCTCCACCGGAAAGTAAAACTATACTAGATGTTTTAGGAAATATTCCTTTGAATTATGATGATGCCATGATTTTAAAACAATATCTCAAACAAATCTATAAAACAATTCCCCAACAAGCAGTTATAAAAGCTTTAAAACGAGAAGAATAAGTTTTTCAAATTATATTTTTAAGTTATAATTCTCATAAAAACTAAAACAATAAAGAAAATGGTCTTTTTACATTCACAATATTTGCATCCTTTACTTCCCCAAAATCAAGACTCTCAAGCTA
>JANQIW010000136.1 GCA_028281945.1 Prochloraceae cyanobacterium PL24a_bin.78 | reverse complement strand
TGTTTTCTCAAAGGAGATTTGGAGGTTGTTATGAGTTTGAGAAATATTTTTCAAGAAAGATTGGCAGAAGAAAGGGAAATTGGCAACCAACAAGGTAGGGAAATTGGTATCCGAGAGGGTAGTCAACAAACACTAAAAAATAACATTATTAGTCTTCTAGAAAAGCGTTTTGGTATAATACCTTTTGAATTAATTGATCGAATTAATAGCATTTCTGATACGCCTAAATTACAAAACATTTTTCTGGAAACTATTAGTATTAATTCCATCCATGAGTTTCAAGATTTAATTAATTTATAAATGGAGTAATCATAAATCAATTCACCTCTATTTCTTGCGGGAAAATTAGAAATCCTAGATGGGATAGAGGTGTTTCCTCAAAGGAGATTTGGAGGTTGTTATGAGTTTGAGAAATATTTTTCAAGAAAGATTGGCAAAAGAAAGGAAACTTGGCTTTCAAGTGGGTAGAGAAATTGCTACTCAACTGCTTAGGGAAACTCGAATCCAACTGACGCCAAATTAAGCTAAATTTAAGACTCAAAAAAATACTAAAAGAGGAAAGCAGTTTCGGTATATCATAGTAAATCGCTGCTGCAAACCAAAAGCAACAGAGAAAATCAGGAGACAAATATGAGCGAAACAAACGACATACCCTACCTATTACGGGCAACACGAGGCGAAAAATTAAGCAGGCCACCCGTTTGGATGATGCGACAAGCAGGGCGATACATGAAAGTATACCGAGACTTACGAGACAAATATCCCAGCTTTAGAGAACGTTCCGAGAATGCGGATATCGCGATCGAAATCTCCCTCCAACCATGGAAAGCCTTCCAACCAGACGGAGTAATCATGTTTTCCGATATCTTAACCCCCCTACCAGGAATAGGCATAGACTTCGATATCGTCGAAAGCAAAGGACCCCTAATTAACGAACCCATTCGAGAAATAGCGCAAATAGAGAAACTCCATACCCTTCAACCAGAAGAAGCCCTACCCTTCATCAAAACCATCCTCAAAACCCTCCGAGAAGAAGTAGGAAATAAATCCACCGTCTTAGGATTTGTAGGTGCCCCCTGGACTTTAGCAGCCTATGCTATAGAAGGGAAAAGCTCAAAAAATTATGCCCATATCAAAAGCATGGCCTTCTCCCAACCAGAAATGCTACACAAATTCCTCAGTAAACTAGCCGAATCCATCGCTATTTACATCCGCTACCAAATCGATTGTGGTGCACAAGTAGTACAAATGTTTGATTCTTGGGCAGGAGAATTAAGCCCAATGGATTACCAAGTATTTGCCTTGCCATACCACCAACAAGTCGTCAAACAAGTCAAACAAACCCACCCAGATACTCCCCTAATTTTGTATATCAGCGGTAGTGCCGGTATATTAGAATATATGGGACAATCCGGAGTAGACATGGTTAGTGTAGATTGGACAGTAGATATGGCCACAGCTAGACAGCGATTAGGAAAAGAAATGAAAGTACAAGGAAATATCGATCCCGGTGTATTATTCGGATCCAAAGAATTTATCCGCGATCGAATTTTTGATACTATTCGTAAAGCAGGAAATGAAGGACATATATTAAACTTAGGACATGGAGTATTAGTAGGCACACCAGAAGAAAACGTAAGATACTTCTTTGAAACAGCCAAAAATGCCGATCAATTAATGAATAAATAAAGCATTGCTTCTAGATTAACTATTAATTTAATGAGAATTTTTGTAACCGGCGGGAGTGGTTGTATCGGGCATTATTTAGTTGAAGAATTAATTGAAAAAACTCAACATCAACTATTTTTGCTAGTGAGAAACCCCGACAAACTAAAAATCAATTGTCAAACTCGCCCTAATATTGAAATATTGCAGGGCGACTTACTAGAAATAGAAAAATATAGTGAATTACTAAAAACCATAGACGTTGCCATCTTAGTCGCAACTATTTGGGGAGGAAAAGACATCACTTTTGAGGTAAATGTTAATAAAACAATTGCCTTAGTTAACTTATTAAATCCCCAAAAATGTCAACAGGTAATTTATTTTTCCACAGCTAGCATTTTGAATCAAAACAATCAATTAATGCCAGAAGCAAGAGATATAGGCACAGATTATATCCAAAGTAAATACCAATGTTTTACTCAGTTATCCCAACTAAAAATAGCCCCCAAAATTACCACAGTTTTTCCAACATTAATCCTAGGTGGTGATAACAATAAACCCTATTCTCATCTATCCTCTGGCTTAAAAGATGTACCTAAATGGATAAACATTGCCCGTTGGTTTAAAGCTGATGGTAGTTTCCATTTCATTCACGGTAAAGATGTAGCCCAAATTATTAGATATTTAGTAGATAATCCTCCCCAAACTCGGCAATTAGTATTAGGAAATCCCGCCATTACAGCAAATGAATTAGTAGAACAAGTAGCAAATTATTTCGACAAAAAAGTTTATTTTCGCATACCATTATGGATTTGGTTAGCAAATATTATCTTTAAAATATTTAACGTTCAAATGGAAGAGTGGGATAGATTCGGATTAAATTACCGTCATTTTATTTATAAAAATGTAGTAAATCCATCCAGTTTTGGCTTAACTCCCTATTGCCATAACATCAAAGATGTTTTCCAAAAAGCAGGAATTTCTAATCAATAAATAAAATACTATCTGTTTCAAAAAAATGCAATTTTCCTCTAATTTTAGGCTACTCAAGGCACATCTACAAAATTTCTTTTGTTCCAAATCAAAAATTTTAAGCTATAATCAGGAAAAAAGTTAGGGAAAAAATATGTTTACTTTCAAACTTATAAATAAAGGTACTGTTGAAGTTCCACTTGAAAAAATTGAAGAGTTTATAGAAAAAAATAGTCAAGAAATAGAGCTTCAGAAAAAAGAAAACATGGGAAAACGCAGAGTGCCTGTATCAAAAATATCTTTAACTAGCAATAAAGAATAACAGTTTAATTCTCAAATAAACCAAAATATACACCCTCAACCTAATTCTAAATCAACATATAAATCTAATAATTTAATAGACTAATCCATTATTTATCTTAAAGCATCTTGATAAGCAATAACAGCTTCAGTTTGATTAGTAAAATCAACAAACTTACTAAGCAAAGAAAAATCTAATTCAGGTAAAAATTGCGATCTTGGAAGCTGCTGATATTCACCCTCTACTAAACGATAAATAACAAACTGCTTATTTTGCCAAAACCAAACTTCCGTAATACCCAAACCTTGATAAACAGAAAGCTTATTAATGCCACCACTAGTGATAGCAATTTCAATCGCAATATCTGGCATTTCCCCAATTTCACCTAAAGAATAACATTCATCTGGTTCCAAACCTCGTAAAACAGCTTTATTCTTAAAAGTAGCATTTCCATAACCATTAAGATTAATTCTTTTTTCTACAGCATAGATTTCAATTAGACGAGCAATAATTGTTTTCAATCTTTCATGTTCTAAAGATACATTCATAAGTTGTAAAATACCTTCCAAATAAGTCATTCTCAATCCCGGAAATCTATCTGTAAACATATTTCCTAATGTATCATATTCCTCCCAAGTTACACCATAAAGAGTAACTCTTTCTTCTCTATTTGATACTGATTCTGTTTTATTTAAAATTTGCATAATTCTCATCAATTCTTAAGTTAAATCAAATTGTCTTTAAGGTTTATAGATTTTGAATATCCTAAATCTAGGATAATTAATCAAAATTTATTCTCCCCATTCTCCCCATTCTCCCATTCAATGTATATCATAGTTAAATAAAAACCATATTAATTGCCTCTAGCATATTACTAATATCCATAATTATTAAGTTGATTATACTATCAATTTTCCCTATACTAAATCAACTGCTTGACAAATCAAACAATAAAAGCTACAGTAATGGTCACTATAGAAAGTTTTAGTGAAAAAATAAGTTTTCTCAAAAAAATAACTTTATTGGAATTTAAATATCAAATCAAAGGTTTATCAAATAGACTCAAACGAATATCTCAGTGGTTAGATAATTTCATAACTATCTAATTATTTATTAATTTCTATTTTGGTAGTCAAAAATATCTTAAAAATTCCAAATCTTTATTTCTAAACATGGCATTTTAAGAAGAAAAAAACTGGTATTGAATAATAACCAGCCATATTAATATCTAGAAATAAAATGATATTTTTAAACGAAAATCTAAAATATTACACCTTACCGATGCATGTTAATCTTTACTTTTCTTTCTTATGACTTACTTCTACTACCGTATGCACATTACCTCTTGGGGTGAAATCTCCTTTAATTTTTACCTCTAAAGGATCCACCGCTGCCACAAAATCATCTAAAATTTGATTTACAGACTCTTCATGAGAAATATAACGATCGCGATAACTATTAATATAGAGTTTAATCGCCTTTAACTCCACCACCTTTTCATCAGGAGAATAGGTAATATAAATAGTTGCAAAATCCGGATATCCTGAAAAAGGGCATTTGCAAGTAAACTCCGGTAAAGTAATATGGATGTCGTAAACACGACCTATACGAGGATTTGGGAAAGTTATCAATTTCCCTTCAGCAATATTCCTCTCCCCATACTTCATTTCCTCTGTTTTTAATTCTCCCATAAAAACATTCCTATCTTTTTTTAATGGGGGCGGAGGGACTTGAACCCTCACGATCGCAATGATCAACGGATTTTCATTCTCCCGCAGCTTTCGCTACCCCCAAAATCACTTTTGGTTTGAGAATTGGACTCTCCCTTCACCCTCAGCTCTAACTGTTAGGGTAGCTCCCGTCGAGTCTCTGCACCTTTTGGAAGTTGACATCAAATACTTTTGATGTTATACTAGGTACCAGTTCCAACTTGGCTCAGGATTGCCATCTTTGTTAACAAAATTAGGTTTCCCTGAATTTGAGAGCATCCACTTGAAGAATTTCTTCATCAAGGCTCAATTTTCTTTAAGTCCGTAGCGTCTACCATTCCGCCACGCCCCCATGTGTTATTCAGTGTTCATTTATCACTGCTTTACCAATATAATCTATTAAAAGATAAATTGTCAAGGTTTTTTTCTAGATTTTCAAAATTTTTTTGATTGTTTTTTCAATAGTTTTTGAGATCGAAGTTAAAATAAAATGGCAAAGTCATATTTAAACAGAAAAAATCATGTCAGAAACGATCCTTGTTGCCTCTCTATATTTAGGCCTTAGCGTGTTTTACCTCTTGCTTCTACCAGGAGGAGTATATTTATATCTACAAAAGCGTTGGTATGTAGCTAGTTCCATCGAAAGATTATTTATGTATTTCTTAGTATTCTTCTGTTTTCCAGGGTTATTACTACTCAGCCCATTTTTAAACTTCCGCCCTCAGCGTCGAGTTTAATCCACTAAATATTGCCTTTTAGTTTTAAAAGTTCATCTAGATAGACAATGCAGTAAAAATTTACCAGTAAAAAATGCGAAGAATTGATGCCATCGGGATAACATTTGCAGTATTAATCATTGGAGGATTAATCTATCTATTTTTCAATTTCATAGGAATAGATAGTATTAAAGCCGGAATTTGGTCTCAAGTCTTATTAGTTGGAGGATTAGTTGTTTGGGTTTTAAGCTACCTCTTCCGAGTTGTTAACCAAAAAATGACTTATAACCAACAAATCAAAGATTATGAGGATGCAGTAATCCAAAAGCGTTGGGAGGAAATGACTGAATCTCAACGGGAAAAACTCCAAGCCCAAATTCAGCAAGAAAAAGAAAATACTAATGCTTAATATCATTTTCCTATAATTGTGATAGAGATTAAGAATGGGGAGATTAGGGAGACTTCTGCTTACCCAGAGGAGGAAGCCAACGGTTGACAAGAGAGAAAAAGAGTATCTCTTATTTACTTATTACTTATTACTTGTTACTTAAATCTTGGATGGGGTGATGGGGAGTTGAGGCTAAGATTAAGCAAAAAAGTTTTTCCTAATTATCCTAAAACTAGGAAATTTTAACTCTATCACTAATAAAGAAAAATTGATATAAGTTAGGATTAGCTACTTTTACTCTAAATTTAAAAGTATATGTTGGAAATAAATCATGTAGACAAGGTAGATTGTATATATAAGGCTTCATGTTATTTTTAAATATAAAGCTTATATAGGAAAAAAATTATAAAATTAAATCCTTGGAACTTAAATCTACAGATATTTTTGACATTTATTTTGTAATGACTTATTACTTATAAATTAATTACTTATTACTTAAACAATGACATCAGTACAAGAATGTTTCCAAGAATTGCGATCGCGAGGTGAATGTGCTCTGATTCCCTTTATTACTGCCGGGGATCCAGATTTAGCCACCACAGCAAAAGCCCTCAAAATTCTGGATAAGAATGGTGCAAATCTAATCGAATTAGGAGTGCCATATTCCGATCCCCTTGCCGATGGGCCGGTAATTCAAGCAGCAGCTACCCGCGCTCTTCAAAAAGGTGTGGTTTTAGAAGATGTTTTAGATGTGGTAAAAACAGTAAAACCTGAAGTGCGATCGCCCATTATACTTTTTACTTATTACAATCCCATTTACCATCAAGGCATAGAGAAATTTTTAAACAAAATCGCAAATGCAGGAGTCAAAGGCTTAGTAGTACCGGATTTACCTTTAGAAGAGTCCCAAAGTTTAATCCAGTCAGCCTCAGAAAAAGACATTGAAGTTACTTTATTGGTGGCACCCACTAGCCCAAAGGAAAGAATTGAAGCTATTGCAAAGGCTTCTTGCGGATTTATTTATTTAGTCAGCGTTACCGGTGTTACTGGAATGCGGATGGAAATCGAAAATAGAGTTAAAGACTTATTATCATCTTTAAGACAGGTTACCGACAAACCCATCGGTGTAGGATTTGGCATTAGAGAAGCTCAACAAGCTAAACAAATCAAAGAATGGGGAGCAAATGCTGTAATCGTTGGTAGTGCCTTTGTTAAACGTCTGGCTGATAATCCTTCAGAAGAAGGTTTAAAAGCTATTGGTGAACTTTGCCATTCTCTAAAACAAGGTATAGCATAAATATAGAATTTCTTAATTATTTCTTCGAGTATGATTTATGCCTAAAAATTACAGCCAACTCATCGCGCGAATTTTGCTTTCTGGTGTTTTCATCCAATCTGGAATTAGCAAAATCTTTAATTCTGATGGCACACGAGAATTTATGGTTTCTCGTGGTTTGCCAGGATTCCTTCTCATCCCTACCATTATAGTTTTATTAGTTGGTGGTGTTTCCATCTTAATTGGTTATAAAGCTAGATTAGGTGCGTGGTTATTGATTGGTTTCTTGATTCCTGCCACCTTAATATTTCATACAGATTTCCCTCAAGAAAAAATAGCTTTTTTTAAGAATCTTGGGCTAATAGGAGGATTATTATTAATTACTAGCTTTGGTGCAGGATTATTTAGTTTAGATAGAGAATCTAGTTGATCTTAGACTAAACCTTAAGAATGAATTAAGAAAAGCCATAGATTTGGGATTAAATATTGAAATTTTATTCTCATCTTATATTAATGTTTTTCCAAATTTATCTTAAGATATGATTTGTACCATAAAAAGTAATCGCAATAATGGGTAATTGAAAGATGAAAAAGATCCAGAAAAAAGTAGCAACAGTTGCAGCAATCTCCAGCTTAACAGCAGCAATGACAGGTGTATTGTCTCTAACTTCCAGTCCCGAAAATCAAGTAGCTATTGCAGGTTCACAGGCAGTAAAATGCTTTGGGGTAGCAAGAGCTGGACTTAATGATTGTGGTGCTAATGGCCATGATTGTTCAGGAAAAGCTGTATCTGATCGTGATCCTAGAGAGTGGGTTGCTCTTCCTAAAGATGTTTGTAATAAATTAGTTGATAGCAAAGGCCATAGACCTCTTGCCAAAAGTTTCGGTGATAATAAGGAAAAATGCTACGGTGTAGCCAAAGCTCGTCATAATGATTGTGGTGCTACAGTTGGATCTGTTAAACTTCATGATTGTGCAGGATTATCTCTAGCAGATGGTCATCCAGCTGAGTGGGTTTTCGTTCCTGAAGGAACTTGTAATAAAATAGTTGATGGTAGTACTACTCCACCTAGAATTTAATTTTTCTTTTTCGTTAGATTAATTTGATTATCTAAGATATATAGAATGTTCAAAGATGGGGGAATTAAATTGATCTTTCATCTCTTTCCCCTTGATTTATATCTATCAAATGATATATATAGATAATTTTTTTACTTGATCTTAAGAAAATGAAAATAGAAATAACTGGGATAAGAGTCAAAGTAATTGGAAGAGAAAAAACTATATAGACTTTTGGCTATGTTTATTAGTGAAAAATAATAATAAGTACAAATCTCAGGAAATTTTAAGGTTAATCAAAATTAATCTTAAGCCTAATTATCTACATTAAATACAAAGATAGTAAAACAACTCACTTTAAAGTAGATAAAAAAAATGAAAAATATCAAAAAGAAAGCAGTAACAGCAGCAGCAATTTCAGGCTTAACAGCAGTAATATCTGGTGTATTAGTATTGAATCCAATGGATTTTAATAATAACGAAGCACTAGCTTTTGATAATGCTGAAAAATGCAAAGGAATAGCAAGAAAAGGAATGAATGATTGTGGTGCTAATGGTCATGCTTGTAGTGGATTTGCTGCGGTAGATAATGATCCAAATGAATGGATTTATGTGCCAGCTGGAATGTGCGAACAAATTAAAGGTGGTTCAGTTAAATCAACTAAAAATCGCGAATTTACATCAGAAACAGAATTTTGTTTTAATGTTAGTGAAAGTGGAGACCCTCTTGCACTTCCCAAGGGAGTTTGCGAGAAAATATCCGTACAAAGTGGTAATTAAATCTAAAGTAATTATTGAGAAAAATTAGTTAGATTACATAATTATCTCTGGAAATGGGAACAAAATAATCAAATTAGAAGTCATTAATAATGAAATGCTTCAAGAGAAAATTTCTTAAGAATTTTTAAGACAAAGCAAAACAATCTTAAAGTTAAATACACCAAATTAATTCAATGAGGAGATGACCAAAAAATGAAAAATATCAAAAAGAAGGCACTAGCAGCCGCAACAATTTCCGGATTAACCGCAGCAATGACAGGAGTATTATCCCTAACTCCTATTGGTTCCGATGAAGCAGTAGCTCAATCAGGGATGGAAAAATGTGCTGGAATAGCAAGAAAAGCAATGAATGACTGTGGGGCTAATGGCCATGCTTGTGGTGGCTTAGCTGCAGTTGATGGGGATCCTAATGAGTGGGTTTATGTTCCTATCGGCAGCTGTGAAAAAATTGTTAATGGAAGATTACTAAAAGAAGGAAGAGGAAGAGCTGTTAAAAGCAATGACAAATGCTATGGAATAGCAAGAAAAGCAAAAAATGACTGCGGTGCTAATGGTCATGCTTGTGGTGGTTTAGCTGTAGTTGATGGGGATCCTAATGAGTGGATTTATCTTCCTAAGGGCATTTGTGAAAAAATTGTTGGTGCTAGTACATCCAAGCCATAATTAATTAAATTTTGAACTGAAAAGATATTTATAGAGTGAGACAGTGGGGGAGAAACTTTTTTCTTTGAACATAAATAACTTTATATTTATCTCCCCTTCTCTATAAAATCATTGTAAAATATCAATAGTAAAAAAAATAATCTATTTAAAAAACTTAATATGAAATCTTATCCTTCCATTCAAGGAGCAGGAATTGGACTGCGAACGGAACATTATCAATATATACTCAACAACAAACCATCTATACCTTGGTTTGAAGTATTATCTGACAATTATTTTGGTTTGGGTGGCCAGCCTATTCACGTATTGGAAAAAATTCGTCAGGATTATCCAGTGGCTTTACATGGTGTAGGAATGTCCATTGGTTCTACAGATCCCTTGAATCTTGAATATTTAACTAGACTGAAAAAATTAGCCGATCGTATAGAACCTGCTCATATATCAGATCATTTAGCTTGGATATCTGTAAATGGTCGTTATCTTAATGAATTAATGCCATTGCCTTATACAGAAGAGGTATTAAATCATTTAGTAGAAAGAATTTTACAAGTGCAAGAGTTTTTGGGACAAAGGATATTAATCGAAAATCCTTCCCCTTACGTGAGTTTTCCTCAATCTACTATGTCAGAGTGGGAATTCATTAATGAAATGACAAGGAAAGCAGATTGTTATCTATTGTTAGATGTTAATAATGTTTATGTCGCTGCTACTAATTGCGGGTTCAATTCTTTTGAATATATTAGTAAAATCGATCCTACCAGAGTAAAAGAAATCCATTTAGCAGGATACGAAGACAAAAAAGACTATCTATTTGATACTCACGGAAATCCAGTGCATCCCCCAGTTTGGGAAATATATCAAGCAGCAATACAACATTGTGGAAACGTGCCTAGTTTGATAGAATGGGATACTGATATACCGGAATTTGAAGTATTAATGGCAGAAGCAGCTAAAGCTCAAGCAATTTTAGATGGCATTCAAGTCAAAAAAGAAGATCTAGTCACTGTCGCTTAAAGGATATTTCATTTGCCTAGCTATAAGTTAATCATTAGCTATTAGTGTTTTAATCAAAAATAAAAGGTTTCAGAAAGAAATAAATATCAATTTCTAGTTAAGAAATCTAATTAATTTAACTCTCCCATTGAAAATAATGGAACTAATCGAATTACAAAATCTATTTGAAAAAGCTATCTTAGATAAAGACGAAACCAGTAGACAAAGACTTTATCAACAAATCAAAGCACCATCGAATTTAAGTAATCAAGATGGCTTAGCAATATATAATGGTAGTATATTTGCTCAATTAATTCAAACCTTAAAATCCATCTATCCAGTTTGTCATAGTTTAGTAGGAGATAAGTTTTTTGAAGGATGCGCCAATATTTATGCCCAAAATAATCCTTCAACATCTCCAGATTTAGGGGATTATGGAGAAAGTTTTCCCCAATTTTTAGCAGAATTTAAACACGCCCAAAGTCTACCATATTTACCAGATGTAGCTAAGTTAGAATGGCATTGGCATCGGGTTTATATTGGTTTAGATTCAAAAATGTTAGACATACAAGCATTAGGAAAAGTGCCTCAAGAAAATTGGGGAGAAATTATATTTTCTATACCTGAGAATAGTATTTTAATCGAATCGATTTATCCTATTCACCGTATTTGGGAAATTAGTCAGCCAGATTATGAAGGAGATGAAGGGGTAAATTTAGACGAAGGTGGGATAAAAATATTTCTTTGGCGACAAGATTATGATATGAGAATGGATTTTCCTAGTGATGAAGAATGGTATTTCTTGCAGGCTTTGAGTAAAAAAGTTGATTTTGGGGAGGTTTGTTTTGAGTTGGAAAGGGATTATCCTTCTATTAATGTAGGTGGTTTACTACCAATTTTTGTGCAAAGAGGTTGGATAGAATCTTTTACCATTAATGAATAAGTAATTTTTAAAATAATATTTTATCTGTATTGCTAATTTGATTTGAGATATTCTCAGTGAATTAAGAAAACCAGACTCTGATATCATTTTTCCTGTAATTAATCATAGACATTGACTTGGGAGAGGGGGAGTTTCTTGAGAGTGGGAGAGTCGAGGAATGGGAGTTTCTTGAGAGTGGGAGAGTGGGAGAGTGGAAGAGTAGGAGAATAAGAGAATGGGGAGTTTCTTGAGAGTGGGAGAGTGGGAGAGTGGGAGATGGGAAGATTGGGAGAGTGGGAGAGTGGGAAGATTGGGGGAGTATTTAGTCTATATTCTTGCTTCTTACTTTTTACTTAATCAAAGAATGGGGAGAATAAATTTTGGTTAATTACCTTAGATTGAAGATTTTAAACTCTGTTATTATTTTTGCAAATTGATACAAGTATCTCAAGGAGAATCCCACCTAATATAATTTTTCCAAAAGTATGATAGACTTCTGCTTACGCAGAGGCTACGCCAAGGGTAATGGGGAGACAAGGAAGACAAGGAAGACAAGGGAGACAAGGAAGATAGATTTTAGATTGGGAGTTAAAGATATATGATTTTTAATTTCTATCATTATTAAAGACAAATTGGTATAATATCAATTTTCTAAAAGGTTGAAAGAGATAAGATTTTTAAAGAATACAGAACCCAAGACCATCCTGTTATAAACCCAACAATTTTTTCGGATAAGG
>JANQIW010000022.1 GCA_028281945.1 Prochloraceae cyanobacterium PL24a_bin.78 | reverse complement strand
AGAAAGCTTATTTTTGTTTTAGGATGAGATTAAGTAAGAGTAAAAAGTAAAAATTGTTTTATCTTACAGTTATATCCTATTTCTTTTATTTCTACCATCATATGCTACAAAGATTTACATTTAATTTTTTGCATAAATCTCTGAAATCTATTATTATAAAGACTATAACTACAATTCTAATCTTATGGTTTAATAAAAATCTTAACTTTCCTCTTTCAGTTGAAAAAAAAATTTTTCCTTTTAAAATTCTCAAAATAAATTAATATCGATTATAAAAGAATAAATATCAGTCAAAACTAAAGTTTAGGAAATTAAAACAAAATTTTAGAATAACTTGAGGTGTAAAAATAATTTATAAAGTTGTATGGAAGGAAATTTAGCTAAAGTAGATTTTCGCAGTATTTTAGAATCTCTTAATTTTACTCAACAGACTGGAATTCTTGGGGTTGAAACTTTTGGATATGAATATTATTTTCAAAAAAAAGGTGAATCTTTATTAGAAGAGATCAGCTTTATTTTTTTTGTAGAAGGGAAAATAGCTTATGCATTCAAAAATAATGATAATTTACAAAGATTACAAAATTATCTAAATCATCATAATCCTATGATAAATTTACCAGAAATCCTAACAAAAGAAAAAAAACATCAAGATTTATTTGAATATTGGTTACTTTGTTTTCTAAAAGAGAAAGGAATACTAAATGGAGACCAAGTAGAAAAAATAATTACTAATTTTATTGAAGAAATTATCTTTGATTTGCTTCCCATAAAGCAAGGTTATTTTATCTTTGAAAAAAATTTTTTGATAAAACCCTTAATAACTTGTAAAGAAGTGTTTCCTCTAGTTAGCAAAATCATGAAACAATTACAAGTTTGGAAACAATTTTATCCTTCAATTATTCATCCCTACCAATGTCCTGTGATTACTGATGAAGTTAATTTACGTGCAGCCTTATCAACCAATGCTTATGATTTCTTATATCGTTGGAGTGATGGTAAAACTAATCTGCGTCAACTGTCGAGATATCTAGATAGGGATCTTATCACCATTGCCAAAGCAATTTTTCCTTGTTTAGAAAGAGGTTGGGTTCATTTACTCAATCCTGAAACAATAAATTCTTCCCAAGAGAAAGTTCCTTCCCAAGTTTCTAGATTTTCTTTCCAATCTACTACACTTCCACCTCATCTTTTTTGCATTACAAATGAAACACAAATGATTATCGAAATAGAAACAGCCTTAAAACAAATTGGTTATCAATTAACAATAAGTAGAGATACCATAGAAGCCTTAAGTTTAGCCTTTAAAATCAAACCCCAAGCAATAGTGATAGAAAGCAAAATGGCAAATCTAGATGGTTATGGGATGTGTAAAATGTTAAGACAAGCCAAAATTTTTAGAGAAATACCAATTATCATGTTGATCGAAGATGATTTTTTTGAAGAAGAAATCAAAACAAAAATTTATGGAGCAACTCACTATTTAAGAAAACCCTTGCAAATCAAAGAGTTATTAAGATTACTAGAAAAATACTTTGAAACTTCAATCTTTGCTAATGACAAACAGTAAACTAAAATAGTTAAGTAAATCCGACACTTAATCAAAAGGAGGTTAGCAAAAGAAATTGAAAAAAGCAGTAAAAATGTAATAGATTGGACAAAATAGAGTAATAGTCTTAAAAATAAAAAATAACAATGTCAAGCGAGACTTTATCCAAAAAAGTAAGCTAAAACAATAAATTAAAAGAGTTAAGTAAGAATCTCCAAACCGACAAATCAGGTAGTGAGTTATGAGCAAAGTTTTGGTTGTAGAAGACAGCCTGCCACAAAGAGAGATGATCGCAGGCCTACTAAAAAAAAGTGGGTTAAATGTTGAAGAAGCTATTGATGGGGCAGAAGCATTAGAGAATATTCAAAAATATAGTCCAGATCTCGTAGTTTTGGATATAGTAATGCCCAAAATGAATGGTTATGAGGTTTGTCGTCGTCTAAAATCAGACCCGAAAACCCAAAATGTCCCGGTGGTAATGTGTTCTTCTAAAGGAGAAGAATTTGACCGTTATTGGGGGATGAAACAAGGGGCTGATGCTTACATTTCCAAACCTTTTGATCCAATCGAATTAATTGGAACAATTAGACAACTACTAAGAGGATAAGGATAAACTAGATCTAGAATTAGGGATTGGATATACTAACAAAATTGCCAGAAAATTTGAAATGATATTAATGGTATATTCTCTCGATGATAAAGTCCCATCCCAATTCTGACTGTACTACATTAAAAAGGTAACATGGAACAAAAAAATGGTAGATAATCCAGATTATTTGATCTCTGATGAGGAAGAATTATCATCAGATATCCAGCAAGAGTTGGAAAATAGACAAGGAGAATTGTATTTAAAATTCTATTTGCCTTCTGGTGAAGAGTTCGCTTTACCAGCAACTGGTATCTCAGAAGTGATGCAACAAGAACCTGATCGCATAACTCCTATTCCTAATGCTTCAACTCTATTATTGGGTACTATTAACTTGCGAGGAAGAATAATCTGGGTCGCAGATTTAGGACAATTTCTGGATGATTCAGTAGTGTTAAATACACAACAACAAGAAATCACTGTGATTGCAGTGGAAGATGGAGAAATAATTTTAGGATTAGCTATCGATGGCCTTGGAGATATGCAATGGTTAGATGTGGAAAAACTTAAAAAATTTCCTACCAATCTTTGTGATCCTATTGCCCCTTATGTCAAAGGAGAGTGGATTTTAAATGAAGAAGAAAATCAGTATTTACGTCTACTAGATCATAAGGCAATTTTAAATTCAGCACGATGGAACAGTATAAAATGAACAGCTATAAATTAAAAAAAAAGGCAGCTTGGGTTATTAGCGGCGACCGTAAGTAAACAGCGATCAATAGCGGTGGAGGAAGCAAATGGCATCAGGAACAGATTATGAAAAAAATTATGAAAAAATCTATGGTAAAGCTCAAACAGCTTATTTACAAGGAAATTTTGAAGAAGCTGCCAGAATTATTGACCCGATGGCTCAAAATTTTCCAAATGATCCCAATATCTTATTGTTAAGAGGTCATATTTGTCTAGGATTACAACAATATGAATTAGCACGAGAACAATATGATACAGTACTAGAATTAACAGATAGACTAGATTTAATTGATTGTGCTAATAATGGAATAGAACAAATTTCTCAAGTACAAGAAGATGTATCCTCAGACTGGGAAGATGAGAATAATACTTCTGCCTCTATACATAAAATTGAAGCTAAAAATGATGTCATAGAGGAAAATAATCAGGAATGGATCGATGATTCTTCAGATGATTGGGCAAATCAAATCGAAAATCTTAATTTTGAAAATATTGATTGGGATAGTTCTGATATTGATGAGGAAGAAAATGGTGATCCAACTTTACATCAGCAAAACCAAACTTTTCTGAAAAAGGGTTATTCTAATAGCAAGGATCATAAATTAAATTTGGTCTCACAAAACTCAGAAGATGAAGCTGATGAAAAAGAAGCAAATACTTTTGGTTATCTCAATCAAAAGTTTCAAGATCAAAAAACTTATCAAGTAGATGATGATGATGATGATAATGATCTTAGTGGATTTCTCACCCCAGAACAAGATTCAGAATTAGAAAAAATGTTATCCATGCCTCCATCGAAAGATTTTGATCAGTTCGATCAAGATGTGACAGGGATAGGAAATCAAGGAACTACAGAATTACAACCTATTTATAATGATTTTAATTCAAATTCTAAACAAGGTCTAAGTTTAGAAAAATCTCAAGAGCTAGAAGATGAATTAGAAGACTTATCAGAAAATTTTGATCTGTTCTCTGAAGACTTAGAAGGATTTCCAGAATTTGAAGACGGAGAAGCAGAACTTCCATCGTCTGAGTTATTCAATAGAGCACAAAATGAACATGAATCAGGGAATATATCTCCACAAGAAGATGGAAATAGTACAGGTAGTAATAATCCTAATGAGAACTTTAATAATGAAATCGATTCTTCAAATTTAAGATTACCAGAAAATGTAGGAACAAGTTTTACTACCGATCGCATTCCTACAGTAGAAGTTAAGCAAGGTTTACTTTCTTGGTTTACAAATGCCCCCATTAGCAAAAAACATTTGTTTGCTGCCATCGCATCGGCAATAGTATCGGGAATAGGAGTGTTTGTAGTTACTTTCCCTTTATTGGAATTTAAAGATGCAGAAAAAACAAGATTGGAGATTTTTGGGAAAAGAGTAGCATTAGGTTTGGTGGCAAGTGGGACAAGTTTAGTTACTACTTTTGTGGTAGGCCAACTCATCGCCAGTCAATTAAAACGTTATCTTCAGGATTGGCAAAATCAATTTGATACCATCAACCAGAAAAATTTTAATGTTAAAGCTACTATTTACTCTCAAGACGAATTAGGGAAGTTAGCAGCTAATTTTAATCAAATGTCTCAGGTGATCCTAACGACTACCACAGAAGCTCAAAGACGGGCTGAAGAAACAGAAAGAGCAAGAGAAGATCTCCAACGTCAGGTAATTCGTTTACTCGATGATGTTGAAGGTGCCGCTCGTGGAGATTTAACTGTACAAGCAGAAGTAACCGCCGACGTTTTGGGGGCAGTAGCTGATGCTTTTAACTTGACAATTCAAAACCTACGAGAAATCGTTCGACAAGTTAAAAATGCTGCAGAACAAGTAAACCAAGGTTCTAATGATAGTGAATTGTTTGCCCGCAATCAATCTAGTGACGCTTTACGAATGGCTGAAGAATTAGCAGTTACTCTTAATTCTGTACAAATGATGACGGATTCTATTCAAAGGGTGGCTGAAAGCGCAAGGGAAGCAGAAGAAGTGGCACGCTCAAGCAGTGTTACCGCTCTTCGAGGTGGTGAAGCTGTAGAGAGAACGGTGGCAGGTATTTTACAAATCCGAGAGACTGTATCAGAAACTACTCGCAAAGTGAAACGTCTAGCTGAAGCTTCTCAAGAAATCTCGAAAATTGTCGCTGTAATCTCTCAAATTGCTACTCGTACTAATTTGTTGGCTCTTAATGCTTCGATTCAAGCCGCAAGGGCTGGTGAAGCAGGTCGAGGTTTCGCTATTGTGGCTGATGAAGTCCGACAATTGGCAGATCGATCGGCTAAATCTTTACAAGAAATTGAACAAATTGTACTGCAAATCCAAAGTGAAACTGGTTCTGTGATGTCAGCTATGGAAGAAGGTCTTCAAGAGGTGCTTGATGTAACAGAAAGAGCTGAACAAGCTAAAAGATCTCTGGAAGATATTATTCAAGTATCCAATAGAATTGATGCTCTAGTTCGTTCTATTACGGCAGATACTGTAGAACAAAGGGAAAATTCCCGTGCTGTAGCTCAAGTAATGCAGTCAGTGGAATTAACTGCTCAAGAAACATCTCAAGAATCACAAAGAGTTGCAGGATCTTTGCAAAAATTAGTCAATATTGCTCAAAATTTACTAGAATCTGTAAAACGTTTCCGAGTAGATGCCGAGGGAAATACTGAAAGAAAGTAACCTATTAGTTATTAAAATTAAGTATACTAGAACTAAAATGGTTTTTAAAATAGATTAATTATCTAAAAAACAAATATGAAATTGAAAAAAGAAGGAAATAAAGGAATTGATTTATGGTTAAAAAGGTTATTGGCAGCTTTATTATTAGGGGGGCAAGTCGTTTTTCATCTAATTAGAGGTAAGATTCATCGACGAAATACTCTTGAACAAATGGTAAATGTCGGACCTGAATCTTTAACTATTGCTTTGATAAGTGCAACTTTTGTGGCAATGGTATTTACGATTCAAGTGGCTAGAGAATTTATTTACTTTGGAGCAAGTAGTGCAGTGGGAGGTGTATTAGCTATTGCTTTGACTAGGGAATTGGCACCAGTATTAACGGCAATTGTTTTAGCTGGTAGGGTTGGCTCTGCTTTTGCGGCAGAAATCGGCACAATGCGAGTAACTGAACAAATTGATGCTCTTTATATCCTCAAAACTGATCCCATTGATTATTTGGTGATTCCTCGTACGATCGCCTGTTGTCTTATGCTACCTGTTTTAAATATTTTATCTTTGGTTACAGGTATAATGGGGGGATTAATTATTGCTGATCAATTATATGACATCTCTTCTACTGTGTTTCTTGATTCCATCGAGAATTTTCTTTCCCTTTGGGATTTGACTAGCTCCCTGATTAAATCTACTGTCTTTGGTGGTTTGATTGCTGTAATTGGTTGTAGTTGGGGTTTGACTACTACAGGGGGCGCAAAAGGTGTAGGTCAATCTACTACTACTGCGGTGGTTACTGCTTTGTTGGCAATTTTTATGGCTAATTTCTTTATGTCTTGGTTGATGTTTCAAGGTACTGGTAATGCTTCTATTGGCTAGATTTTCCTAAGTTTAATTTGTCAGTTTAATTTGTCTGTTATTTCCTAGGAATTTTTACCATTGATATTTGATTTTTTTAGTCTCTAAATCTCTTGCTATATTAAATTTTGGGAAAGTTATAGCCTTAGAAACCTTTGTTACAACTTATGTTAGATTAATTAATAATTGAACAATAACTATTAATTGAATTAAGCTACAAATATGATTAATTCTCAACCTCTAAATGCCGAAACTGTTGAATTATCTCCAAGTTATTGGATTCCTTTGGTGCTAATCTTATTGGGTTTACCTCTACTTTTAATTCAACCTATCATTAGTATTCTTATCGCAGTTTTTGGTCTATTTTTAACAATCCAAGCTGCTACAATTAGATTGCAATTTACTAATTCTGCTTTAAATGTTTATCGCAGTCAAAATTTAATCCGAGAATTTCCTTACAAGGATTGGTCTAATTGGGAAATTTTTTGGGAACCTTTACCAATATTATTTTATTTTAGAGAAGTCAAAAGTATTCATTTTTTACCAATTATTTTTGATCCTAAAACTTTGAAATCTTGCTTAGAAAAATACGTTAATAAATAGTTTGAATGTCTCAAGAATCAGAAAATACTAAAGAAAAAATCACTTTTAATTCTTTACCAAATGAGTCAGGAGAAATTTTACCACAAGGTGATTCTCCTGATTTGGAAGGGGAAGAAAAAACCAAAGAATTAACTGAAGAAATACCAGCAATAGATAAACCGGAAGATGCAACAATCATTGAGTCTTCAAGTTCTACTCCTCTGGAAATTTCTGCTGAATTAGCTACTCCTGAAAATGTATCTAATCCAGAAATAAATTTATCTCCAAAAGCTTTAGAAATCACTTCTAAAACATCAGAAAATGCTGGTGAAATAGATACAAATTATCTAGAATATCGAGAAATAATTGCTGATTTAGAAAATCAAAAACAAACTCTCAATCAAGAAATAGCTTCCCTGAGAAAAACTAAAAATAAAATCTTAAAAGAGCAACTGGCAATTCAAGAGAATTTTACAAAAACTATCCAAGATTCTTTGTCAGATTTACAACAACGCAAGCAAGCTTTGGAAGTATCTGTGGAACAATTGGAACGTCGTAGAGATCGCATTCAAGAGGAAATGCGCACTACTTTTGCTGGTGTTTCTCAAGAGTTGGCTATTCGAGTTCAAGGTTTTAAAGAATATTTAGTGGGTAGTTTACAAGATTTGGCAGCAGCAGCAGAAGATCTGGAATTATCAAATCTTGAACCTTGGGAAGAACAACCTCTTAAACCTTTACAGTTGGAGCAAAATTCTTCTATTAATCCTCAATTTAGTCAGGGCACTTTTGCTAATCAAACTAAACAAATTAAGCAGATTTTAGACCAATATCGCACTCGTCCGGATTATTATGGCCCTTCTTGGCAATTACGTCGCACTTTTGAACCAATTCATGCTGAAAGAGTTAATAATTGGTTCTTTTCTTCTGGTGGCAGAGGCGCAATTAAAACTATGGGCAGTCGTTTACAAAATATTCTGATTACTTCAGCAGTTATTTCTGTATTACATAATCTTTATAGTGATCGGGTTAAGACTTTAATTTTGGCTCATACTCCTGAAAGATTGGGGGAATGGCGCAGGGGTTTACAAGATTGTTTGGGGATTTCTCGATCGGATTTTGGGCCGGAAAGGGGGATTGTATTATTTGAAACTACTGATGCCATTGCTCAAAAGGCTGAGCGTTTAGTTGAATCTGATGATTTACCTTTGATTATTATTGATGAAACGGAAGAGCGTATTGATTTGGCGTTATTACAATTCCCTCTTTGGTTGGCTTTTGCTCCGGAACCTCAGCCGGTTTCTAATTATATTTATTAATGTTGATTAATAATTAGTAGGATTATGGTACTTGAATTTACTGTTAGTTTTCTATTGGTTTTAGTGGCTTACCTTTTGGGTTCTATTCCTACTGGTTATCTGCTTACTTTTTATCTTAAAGGGGTTGATATTCGTGAATGTGGGTCGGGATCCACTGGAGCTACTAATGTTTTAAGAACTGTTGGCAAGGGGGCAGCGATTGCTGTTTTAGCCATCGATTTGTTAAAAGGTTCTCTTGCTGTTGGTTTGGTGAGAGGATTTTTTGGATTTTTTCCTGATAGTATTCTCCCTCTTAGTTGGCAGCCTTGGTTAATAGTTATTACGGCTTTGGCGGCAATTCTTGGCCATAGTAAATCGGTTTGGATTAATTTTACTGGTGGCAAGTCTGTTGCTACTACTTTGGGGGTTTTATTGGTTATTAATCCTGTTGTTGCTTTGGGCACTTTGGGGGTTTTTTGTTTGTTTTTGGCTTTGAGTAAAATTGTTTCTTTAAGTTCTATTTGTGGGGCGGTTGGTGTTAATTTGTTGATGGTTTTTTTGAATCAGCCTCTTCCTTATATTCTTTTTGCTGTCATGGCTGGTTTGTATGTGATTATTCGTCATCGTAGCAATATCGATCGGCTTTTGGCTGGAAATGAGCCGAAAATTGGTCAAAAGTTACAGGAGCAATAGTTTTTTTTATATTTAATGCTTGATTTTTAAGGGTTGATAATTGATAGTTATTTTCTAGGAATATAGGGCAAAACTGGTCAGATTTAGTTTATTATCTGATATTTATTATCTGATTGGTTTTGTTTGCTATCAATTCTTATGCTATAATTATAGTCTGTTATTAGCTTAAATTAAGGAAGAGTAATGATGAATGAGAAAGGAACAGTAACACCAAATATACAATCAGTAAGCAAGTATGAATCCATAGACCGAGAGATCAATAAAGGTTTTTTTGTAGATAGAGTTCATCCAGAAGACTTAATAGGTGATCGGCTTAACGTATTTAGTATATCTTTGAATTACAGAATAGACTCAGAAGGTGAAAATTTTGAAACAACTGAGCTTCAAGAAACTAATTCTGAGACAATTTCTACAAAAAAAATTGACCCTAAAAAAATAGATTTTGAGCAAATTAGAGAAGATCTATATCAAGAAGTATCTAAAAGTATTAGTGTAATGCAAAATCTAGATCCCTACCTTGAGATCTGAGTTAAATATCAATTTATTAAATACAAGGATATTTATTATAAAAATGAAAAAGATGGAACAGATAAAGATAGAGAAAGATTATACATAGAAATAAATCTCAATACTATACGAGGGACGAAAATTACAAGTCTTTGCAGATTTTTTGTTAATGGAAATAATTTATATATTGGTGTTGAGTCTTATACTTTAGGAGCTATCTCGATTTTTAAATGTATATTAAATATAATGCTTTTAGTACTTTTGTCTGTTCTTATACAATTTGGATATAATGGTTATATATCTATATCTAATATACTTGAAAATTTTGAATATTTAAAGGAAGCTGGTTCTGAATTTTTTAATAGCAATAATAATGCTCTAGACAATAGTATCAATATGTTCAATGGAATAAGTAAATTATTATTTGCGTATACAACTACTTTAGCAATTGTACTCTTTCAGTATTTACGTTGGACTTGGATAAAATTTATTCGTGTTTTATTGATACCTAGCTCTAAATTGATACCTGACTCCATATTGATACCTGAATCCATATTGATACCTAGATTCATAAAAAAATTGATACCTACCTTTATAAAGAAACAAAATCTTAATACACTAAAAAAAGTATGTATGTTTATAGTAAGCAAAATTTGGCTTGGATTAAAGATCAATTTTCCAAGAAAGTTAACTGATAATTCGTTTGATGTTGATGATACTTTAATATTTCTCAAAAGTTTATTACCACTTATTATTATTTCTTTAAGAAAAACTCTAAAAAAACACAATCTTTTGGAAAAAGATTTAGCAGATAAATTGACTGAAGCAATTGCTAATATTGAGACTATTAGTATTAATACTGGAGGAGGGGGAATTTTTAGTTCTAACTTTGGTAGGCTTAACAATGTTTTTAATAACAAATAGAATCAAGTATGTTAATAATAAAAATACAGCTATTATATTAATGGAGGATAGATAATTATGACAAATGAAATAAAGATTGATACTAGAGGGGGTAGTATTCAAGGTAGTAATATAGGTAAAAATAATAATATTATCAATATAGAGAATCAAAATGACATATTAACTAATAAAATTAACCAATTAGAATCTGAAACTTCGGAAAAAGCAGAAATTAGTAAACTTTTACAACAGCTTCAAAAAGAAATCAATTCCGAAGAAATGCCAGAAGAAATAAAAGCAGAAGCATTAGAGGAATTAGAAGCAATAATAGAAGCTGCTGAAAATTTAGAGGATAAGAAAAACAAACGATTTGCTAAAGGAGCTATTGAAACTTTAAAAAATCTAAGTAAAAAGATCCCTGAAATAGCTTTTGCTGAAGCATTTAGACAAATACTTATAAATATACACAACTTATTCTAAAAATCATTTAGCTTATTTTAATCAATATAGCAAAACTGTTCGGATACTGTTGGTTAAGGTAATACAATCATCAAACAAACAGAATTATTGAACCAAAAAATATTTTTGCCATGATTAGTGATCTAAAAAATTATTGTGGC
>JANQIW010000005.1 GCA_028281945.1 Prochloraceae cyanobacterium PL24a_bin.78 | reverse complement strand
TCTCCCCATCTCCCCATTCTCCACGAAGATGTCTACACAATTATGGGAAAAACCATATTATGGGTGCTAATCCTATAGCACAAAAACTGGTATATCCTTATACATTTAACCCAAATAATCAAGATTTCCTTAAATATTGCCAAAATTACAAAAAATAGAGAAATTTGGCTATAACCTGTAAAAAATACTTAAGATAGAAAGTTAAATAGAGGGTATTTACAATGAATGCTTCAGAGAAAGCAAACGGTTTAGAAACCACTACCAAAATTGCCACAGTTGTTAATTTGTTTAAATCTCTATTTCCAGATGCAAAAGCTGATTTAAAACCATGGAATAATGATCCAGAAACTCGTAGTATGGTGGATCCCCACTCTATTGATATTGGATTTCACTTTCCAGGTTGGAATAGAAGATTCCAGAGTAGGAGTATTTTAGTACAAATTCGTTTTCATAAAGATCCTGTAGATAAAACTTTAAAATGGATTGGCATGGAAACTTATGGTTTCAATCATCAAGGAGAGGCTTGGCGATTATCCACTATCGATTCTTGGGATGTGGTAGGAACCCATCTACCAGCTTCTGATGTGGGAGATAATTTAAAAAATTTTAGCCGTCAAGTGTTTGAAATGTTTACTTCTACGTCTAAATCAGTTTAATGATTAGATTTTAGTTGGCATCGGGATAGTTTTTTCCTTGATTACAACCTACTGGATAAGTGGAATGATATGTAGATTTTCTTCTTCCAAACCAGTCATAACGATTATCCCGTATTTGTTCATAGGAAAGATCACCGAATAATTTCATTCCTGGTAATATGCGATAGGCGGTAATGAATGCTTTACCCATGGGTAATAACTTGATTATTTCTTCTGCCGCCTCACTGCCTTGCCAACGTTTTTCTGGATTTTCGGCTTGGATTAAAATCATCCCCATTTCACAATCTTTTGGGGTAATGCCAAATTGTTTGAGGATTTCTTCTTGCTGCATTGAGATATAATCAAAGATTTTTCCCCCATCAAATGTTTCTAATAACTGGGTAAAGGTGACGCATAAATTGCAGTTGCCATCGTATATTATGTGATACTTCATTTGTTTTCTTTTTTTATTTGATAACTTATAAATCTATTTTAACTTTATTAGTACTATTTGATTTTAAAAATGAGGTAGCATTTTCCACACTTAGAGGTGGGCTAAATAAATATCCTTGCATTTCATCACATTGGAGAGCATCTAATAATTGTAATTGTTCTTGGGTTTCCACCCCTTCGGCTATTATTTTAATATGAAATCCTTTTCCTAAAGCAACTATAGCAGATATTATGGCGATATCTTCTGAGTTATTGTCTAATTCTTTGATAAAACCTTGATGGATTTTTATTTTATGGAATGGCAAATTTTTTAAATAACTTAAAGATGAATAACCCCTACCAAAATCATCCATAGAGATTCTCACTCCCATTTTTTCTAATTGATTGAGAGTTTTACAACCAATATCGGTATTTTGTATAATGGCTGTTTCTGTAATTTCTAATTCTAAATATTTAGGTTGAAGTTTCGTTTCAGTCAAAACTTGCTCTATAATGGAAACTAAATTGGGTTTTTGTAATTGTCTGGATGAAATATTTACTGATATTTTTAGTTGCTCCCAGCCTAAATCTTGCCAAATTTTATTTTGATGACATGATTGATATAAAACCCATTCTCCTATTTTCTCTATTAATCCTGTTTCTTCTGCTAAAGGAATAAATTTTTCAGGATATATTGTCCCTAATCTTGGATGTTTCCAACGTAAAAGTGCTTCCATGCCAGTAATTGCACCAGTCTTGATATTAACTTGAGGTTGATAGTAAAGATGAAATTGATTTTTTTCTAAGGCTGAATAAAGAAGATTTTCTAATTGAAAGATTTCTTTCGATTTTAAAGTTATTTCTGAATTATAAAAATGATAGTAACTTCCCCCACTATCTTTAGTTTTGTATAAAGCGGCATCGGCATTTTTGATGAGATTCTCTGGGTTTTCTCCATCACTTGGATAGATAGAAATCCCAATACTTAAACTAATATGGAGCTTATGTTTAGATAAAATAAAAGGTTTTTCCATTTTTTTGAGAATTCTATTAGCAACTTTTGCCGCATTTTCTACATTATTAATTTGATGTAGAAGAATAATAAATTCATCTCCACCCCAACGAGACACTGTATCTCCTGCGCGTAAACAGCTTTTTAAACGTTTAGCAACTTCTTGTAACAATTGATCTCCAACTGTATGACCCAATGTATCATTAATATGTTTAAAACGATCTAAGTCAATAAACATTACTCCTAACATATGGCCATATCTTTTGGCATTGGCTAAAGCTATAATTAGTTGTTCATTAAAAAATTTACGGTTAGGTAAGGTTGTCAGTAAATCGTGAAAGGCTTGATAGCGAAGTAATTCTTCTGTTCGTTTTCTCTCTGTAATATCTCTTACTGCAAAACAAAATACTTGTTTACTGCTGTAACTAATTAAGCTTATACTTACTTCAACATTAATTAATGAACCGTTTTTGTGACGGTGGATAGATTCTCTCACTAAATCTACTTTATTTATAAGTATTCTCTCTAAGTCTTTTTCGAGGATTTTGCGATCGAGAGAAACAACATCATAAAGTTTTAATTTCAATATTTCTTCTGATGTATGTCCTAATAATTTCAGATAAGCATCATTAGCTTCTAGGATTTCTTTAGTCTTAACATCGACAATAAAAAGTCCTTCTGATATTTGTTTGACAACAGCTCTATATTTTTCTTCACTTTCTTTCAAACTGGTTTCGATTTTTTGGCGTTTAGAAAAGTCAAATACATAAACTTTTATCGATTTACTTTCTGATAAATAATGAGCATATTCGGTAAATTTTTCTCGATTTTGTTGAACTTCTCTTACTACTATTTTGTTTTTAGTTTTTTTAAATTGTTCTATCAATAAATATAATAAAGGATGTTCCATCCCTTTAGTGAGTAAATCACTGAATTTAGTTTGAGCTATCTTATTAAGATAAATTATTTTCCCCTCTAAACTTATTTCAATAATAGGATGAGGTAAAAATCTTGGAGAATAAGTCAGCCTAAATAAAAATTCTTCTGTTAATTTGTCTAATTCCTCATTAACGACTAAAGTAGTTTGAGTTTCTTGAGAATTTACTAAAGTAGTTTGAGTTTCTTGAGAATTTACTAAAGTATTTTTATCTTTTTCTAAATTATATTTTAGATTATAGTCATATATATCTTGGTTATTTTGACTAAAATCTTGCTTATTTTCCTTGATTAAAGATTGAAAATCATCCTGATTTTTATCTACAGAAGAATCATTAACAATATCGTATTTTCCGGTAGCTTCTATGCCACCAAAATAAACCATATCTCCCGGTTTTAATTCATGAGATAAACATCTTTTGCCATTGATAAATAAACCATTTGTGCTTCTATTTCCCTGTAAATCTCCATCAACTATCCAAAAAACATCTTCTTGTTGATGATTATTTTTATATTGTATTCGTAATAAAGTTGCATGATGACGAGATACAACTCGATCATGTAAAATGATAGTATTACTTGCGTTTCTACCTATAGTATAGGTATTTTTATCAAGTAAAAAATTTTTTTTAACTGATTTAAATTCAATCCTGAGTATATGTTTAATGGGCATTGGAGGTATCTCATGATTATCTCATAATTATTGATAGAATCAAAAATGCTTTTTAAATATCTTAGAAGTTACATTTTGTTTATAAATAAAATAGTTTTAGGTCGTAATACTAATAAGTTGACAAATATAGAAAAGTTATGATATTTTTACAATTTGAAAACTCAAGAGAGTAAATAATAACTTTATGATCTACGATCTATTGTCTATGGTTTTTGGTTTCTTGTCAATTATCTTTGGTTAGAATATTCCATTAAACCTTTCAATTGAAAATTATTATTTTCTAAATTTTTACTTTGTAATAAAACCCCAAATCCTCCTAAACCTGCCGGATTAATTAATTGATGTAAAGCATCACGGCGGTATAATACTTCTGATAAATTAAATTTACCACTAGACAGGGAAATCAAACGCTCTCCTAATCCTAATGCCATTAAAAATATACCTTGTTTTGTAAAGCCTACTTTAGCTAAACCTAATGACTCACCAAATAATTCTAAGGCTGTAAAATCCACATGACAAGTAATATCTTGTTGGCCAATATTAACATAAGGATTGGAATGATAACGGTGTTGATAATAACATTGCAAAGTGCCATTAAAACGTTGGGGATGATAATATTTAGAGGCTGGATAACCATAATCTATGGTTAATAAATACCCTTTTTTTAATTTGGCTGCTACTGTTTTTAACCAATCTAATGCTGCTAAATTTACTTCTGTTTGATAACCTTCTATATAGGCTTCTGAGGGAATTTCAATTCCTACTAACTGAAAATATTCTCTAATTCTAGAAGTAGAAAGTTGAGCGGTTTTTTCTATTAATTGATTTTCAGAATAACTAACATAAATTTCTTGTAATTCTCCAAGTTTTACTGTTAATTTGTGCACAGAAAAAGCATCGATTAACTCATTACTAAAACAACAACCAACAACAGAATCATCTGGGATTTCTTCCCAAGATTTCCAACTAATAGGGAATTTTTTTTCTTGCCATTGTTGAAATAATGCTTTCTGTTTTTCTATCATTCCAAATCCACGTTCAATTATTATATATTCGAGATTTTTTAAAAAATTAGGATAATTTTGTTCTAAATAATTCAAGATATCTCCTGCTAATATTCCTTCACCTGCACCCATTTCTACTAGTATGAAAGGATTGGGGCATTCTAAAAATTCCCACATTTCCACAAATTGTTCCGCAAGTAATTCACCAAAATCTTTGCCTAAAGAGGATGAAGTGAAAAAATCTCCTTGACTACCAATTGCTTTCTTTTTGGATGAATAATATCCTTCTTGAGGATGGTATAGTGCCAAATTCATATATTGAGCAAAAGTAATTTGCTTTTCAGGAGTTTGTGCAATGGTATCTATAATTATTTCTTTTAAATTTGACATCATTATTTCTTTTGTTATAGAGTTTAAATGCTATATATTTATTATCAAGAGATTTTTAAGATTAATAGAGTTTGATAATCCTAAATGTTGGATAATTAACCCAAATTTATTCTACCGATTCTCCCCAATCTACCCCAATCCAAGATTTAAGTAATAAGTAATAGGTAATAAGTAATAAGTAATTAAGATACACTCTTTTTCTCCCAAGTCTTCCCATTCTACCCATTCTTCCCATTCCCTCCCATTCCCCAATTCCCAATCTCCCAATCACCCCATCCAAGATTTAAGTAATAGGTAATAGGTAATAAGTAATTAAGATACACTCTTTTTCTCCCAAGTCTTCCCATTCCTCCCATTCTTCCCATTCCCCCATTCTCAAAGAAGCCATTCACCGAAAAACCATCACCCATTCCCCCATCACCCATTCCTCCCATTCTACCCAATCCTCCCATTCCCCAATTCCCACTCTCCCAATTTATAAAGGCTGGTGAGAAGGAATGCCAACTCCACGAGGAAACTTACTAGGTGTAGAGGAAATTTTTTCAAGATAAATACAGTGACGAATACTATTAGTTAAAGGTGTTTCAAAAGCTTCAACCAAAGCAATTTTTCCTCCTAATTGAGAAACTACCACATTGAGAGAATCCGTTTCTTCAACACTCCAATTTCCTCGATAAAGTATTGCAAATCCACCAATTTCTAATAAAGGCAAAGCATATTCAGCGCATACAGAAGGCTTTCCAACTGCTCTTATTAAAGCTATATTATAAGCCTCTCGGTGTATTTTTTCCCTACCAATTTCTTCAACTCTTCCTATTAAAGTTTTGAGATTTTTTAATCCTAATTTTTCGATTAATGATTGGAGAAAATAGATTTTTTTTCGAGTAGCATCTAACAATTTTACTTTCCATGAAGGATGAGCAATTGCCACAGGAATTCCCGGAAATCCTGCTCCTGTGCCTATATCTATGGCTTTAATTTTAGGGTTTTTCCCAGCTATAGTTTCAATATTCTTAAAAACTATCAAAGAATCCCATAAATGTTTTTCCCAAAAATCTTGTTTTTCTGTGATTCTAGTTAAATTAGTCTCTTGATTACCGATTAAAATTTCTCTATATAAACCATTAAATAGTTCTTTTTGTCTATCATTTGGTTTCCAATTCATAGTTTCTTGCCAAACTTCATCTAAATTAGGCAAAGTTATTGTCTCTATCATATAACCAATCCTGTTCTCATATTTGTAGTATCTACCGTAGTTAAATTTCCTTCCTCGATTTTCCAATGACGATCGGCGATATTCAAAAGTTCACCCGGATCATGAGTAACCACTAAAAGCATCCAATGACTTTTCAACTTTGCCAATAAATTAGCCAATTGACGACGCATTAACCAATCCAAACCCGCAGTAGGTTCATCTAACATCAAAACATTAGGTTTGCGAATTAACTGCACTGCAAGAGCAAGACGACGCTGTTGGCCACCACTAAGATTATGAGGAGAATCATCAAAAGAAACGTGCTCTAATCCTACCTCGCAAAGAGCCTCTTTTACTTGACTTGATTTTAACTCAGGATGTCCCAATCGCAATTCTTCCAAAATAGTATGACCACAAAAATGACGTTCAGGAAACTGAAAAACAATTCCTCCTAAATATTGCAAATCTACAGAATCCAATTCTCGATCTTTCCAAAAAATTTGACCGCCGGTAGGTTCTGCTAATCCTGCTAAAATTTCTAAAAGAGAGCTTTTTCCGGAACCAGAAGGCCCAATAATTAGTCCTAATTCTTGAGGTGCTAACTCTAAATTAATGTTGTGTAAAATAGGGTTAGGAGTTGCTGGAGGGTGATATTCTAAGTTTTTGAGATATAGCATTAAAAATCCATTTTGAATTGAAAATTAGTTCGTCATTAAGTTTATTTTTCCCAAAAAATAGCTAACAATCTGATTTATCAGAATTTGTTAATTACTTTTTTTTAAATTATGATGTCAAAGCTTAGTTGATATCAAAAAATTTTATAAGTTACTCTATAATAACATTAAGTATTATATCAAATTTAACCCTATTAATAAGTTCTTAATAAATATAATTAAAGTTAATTAATTTCAGATGTTTAATAAATTACTATACAGGATTTTGCCTAGTATTCTGTCTTTACAAGTATTTTTTCTGTTACTTAATGGAAATCCGACTTTAGCAAGAGATCCTTTTCGTAATACCAAGCCTCGACTGACAGGAGAAAATACAGAAATTGCTTTTGAGCAAATGTTTGAGGAAGGAAATTATCTTAAAGCAAAAGAATATCTTATGAATATTCAAGATAATGAAGCTGAAGCATCTGAACCTTTAGCTCACGCATTGCGAGCTTCTTTAGCTTACACTGAAAATGATTGGGAAAATCTCAATATTTATGCTCTTAAAACTATCTCTGTTGCCAAAAAATTGAAAGCAAATGATCCTCTTAGAGGCAATCTTTATCTAGCAGTGGGTAATTTTTTAGAAGGGGCTTATATTTTTGAAAAATCTGGAGCCATTCCTGCTTTAAATAAGCTGCAAAAAGTTTTTAAATATTTCGATCGAGCAAAAAAAATTGATTCATCGGATCCGGAATTAAATTTAATTAGAGGCTATATGGATTTATTTTTAGCAGTTAATCTTCCTTTTTTTAATCCTGAAAAAACTATTGATAATTTCCAGAAATATGCCGCTCCTAATTATTTAGTTTACCGAGGAATTGCTCTTGCCTATCGGGATTTAGATCGATATAATAAAGCTTTAGAATTTACCGATAAAGCCTTAAAAATTACACCGAATAATCCAGAATTACATTATCTTAAAGGTCAAATTATTCGCATCCAAGGGCGGGAAAATAATAATCTATCTTTGCTAGAAGAAGCTTTATTTTATTTCGATTTAGCTTTAGAAAAAGCTGAGATTTTACCTGAAACTACTCTTAAACCCTTGAAGCGAGAAAGAGATAAAACTGCTCAACAAATAGAAGAGTTAAAGTTAGGAATAACTCAAAATAATTAATAGTAATATGGAAGTTTAAGAGGAAAGTTATTTTTGAGGTTATCGTTAAAGTAATTCTTGGAATTCCTCTAGGGAAGAAACAGTGATTATCTGTTTAAGAAGTTGTTTTAAAACGGTTATTTCATCGAGATTATTGATGGTATTTTTTAATTCTTCAGGAATAGATGAAAACTTAAACTCTAACAATTCAATAATTGATTCTTTAAGCATTCCTATTTCGCCTTTTTCTCTTCCAATAATTTCGCCTTTTTCCATTCCAAGCCTTTCGATGCTAGTAATATATGGCATAGAATTTTTTAGATAATTAGGGTTATTTTGTATTAGATTGATAGAAGTTTAAAGAAGAAAATTGTTAAAGTAATTCTTGGAATTCCTCTAGAGAGGAAACAGCCATAGCCTGTCTAAAAAGTTGTTTTAAAACGGTTATTTCATCGAGATTATTGATGGTATTTTTTAATTCTTCAGGAATGGATGAAAACTTAAACTCTAACAATTCAATAATTGATTCTTTAAGCATTCCTATTTCGCCTTTTTCCATTCCAAGCCTTTCGATGCTAGTAATATATGGCACTTTTTTTTCCTCCTCATAATCAGCTAATTGTTGTTTAAAATTCTGAGTTAATTCTTCCGGCAAAACCATCATCCAATCTATCAATCGAAAAAGTCTAAGAATATCTTGCTTTTGGTATCCTTTTTCATAGAGTTTTTTGATAAGATTGAATTTTTGTTGTAATCTTCCTTGAGGATTTTTTTTAGTTGATTTTGTCTTTAAATGAGCTGCTACTATTATAGCAAAAGGATTATTTTCAGCTTCCAATTCCTCTAATTTATAATCTAAAAGCTTAACAACAGGAAATTCCATTGTCATAGAAAAACCCCATCTATCATAATTATATCGTGTTGGTTTCCAAGTCTGACTTTCATCACCCAATACAGCAAGGCTAATTACTTCCGTATTCTTTTGATAAAATTTATCATAAATTCTATAGTTATAAATAAACATTCTTTGAGCAAAATTACTTTCATATTCCCCTTGAATTTCGATATGTATAATAACAATAGTTTCAATTCCCGTTTTTAACCATACTTTCACTAACTTATCTGCTAGTCTTTTACCTAATGTAGCGTCTTGTGCTAATTGTTGTAATTCTTGATCTAAGGTTTCATAAGGGCGATTCCAGTCAATATCTTCATAAGCTTGGGGGAAGAAAAACTGTATAAATTCCTGAAAATAGATTTCAAGTGCCTCTTTCCAAGGGGAATCATATTCTGAATTATTAGTCATAGTCAACACATAAGTAGATATAAGGTAATAGTTAATAGCTTTTTTGTTTATTAAGCATTAACCATTAACTATTCTCTAACTTATTAATCAGGATTTTTTTGATATTTTTTCATTAAATCAATAGCTCTATTCACACTTTCAGGGAAAACAACCACTAAGCTTTCCTTAGGAGCACCATTAAGAGTTGTATCGATCGCTTCTGTTTCATCAAGAATAATTTTGTAATCAAAATTACCATTAACCTGCTTAACCCCTTTAGCAATAATATCTGCCACCTCACCAGACTCTCTGCCCCTCTTATCGTCATCCTCTTTAATAATAATTCTGTCAAAAATCTTAGCAGAAATTTCACCTAACAAAATTAAATCTTCATCTCGACGATCTCCCGGACCACCAATAATGCCAATTTTTTCACCCTTCCAATTTTGAACAAAACCCCCAACTGCTTCATATCCTGCCGGATTATGGGCATAATCCACCAAACCATGACAATCTCCCAAATCAAATAAATTCATTCTTCCAGGAGTTTGATTAGCCGAAGCAGTAAAAGTCCTCAAACCTTGACGAATCATTTCGATATCCACACCTTGAGCAAAAGCCGCTAAACTTGCCGCCAAAGCATTAGCAATCATAAAAGGAGCCATCCCCCCCATCGTCACAGGAATATTAACAGCCTCTTCAATTCTTAAAGTCCATTCACCCTCAATAATTGATAAATAACCATTTTCATAAACAGCAGCCATACCACCGCGACGAATATGATCTTGAATGACAGGATTATCCAAACTCATCCCAAAATAAGCCACTTTTCCTTTCACATTTTTAGCCATTGCCGACACTAGAGGATCATCAGCATTAAGGATTCCATAACCATTACCACTAACAGTTTCTGCAATAACTCCTTTAACTTTAGCCATTTGTTCGATGGTATCGATATCTCCAAGACCCAAATGATCTGCTGCTACATTCAAAACCACCCCAATATCACATTGATCGAAAGCCAAACCAGAACGAAGGATTCCCCCTCGTGCTGTTTCCAAAACTGCCACTTCCACAGTAGGATCTTTCAGAATAGTACTTGCACTCAAAGGTCCAGTATTATCGCCTTTTTCTATCAAAGTATTGCCTATATAAATACCATCAGTTGTAGTAAAACCCACCACTTTCTCCGTCTGACGATATATATGAGCAGTCAATCGAGTAGTAGTAGTTTTACCATTAGTTCCAGTAATGGCAATAATCGGAATCCGACAAGGAGATTCATGAGGGAATAACATATCTATCACAGGAGCAGCCACATTACGAGGTAAACCCCGACTAGGTGCAACGTGCATTCTAAAGCCAGGAGCAGCATTTACTTCCACAATCACACCATCTACTTCCCGTAAAGGTTTAGTTATATCTTCAGTAACAACATCAATTCCTGCAATATCAAGACCAATAATTTTAGCAACTCTTTCTGCAATCCAAACATTTTCTGGGTGTATATCTTCAGTCTTATCTATGGCAATTCCCCCAGTACTCAAATTAGCCGTAGCTCGTAGATAAGCAATTTCTCCTTTTTTAAGGATAGTTTCCATAGTAAAACCTTGCTTTTCTAAAATCGAACTAGCCATGCGATCGACTTTGATTTTAGTTAAAACATTATCATGGCCTTCACCACGATTAGGATCATCATTAGTTTCCTCAATCAAGTCTTCAATACTTAACTTACCATTGCCCACCACATGAGCAGGTATGCGTTGAGAGACAGCAACCACTTTCCCATTAATGACCAAAACCCGATGATCTCTACCACGATAATAACGTTCCACTATAACGCTGCGAGTTTTAGATGCGTTGCTAGCCAAATCGTAAGCTTCTTCTGCCTCTTCAATGCTATTAATATCAATAGTAATACCCCGGCCATGATTACCATCTAGAGGTTTAAGCACAATAGGAAAACCACCAACAGTATCGATAGCCTCTTGTAATTCATCAAGATAATGAATCAAAGTACCTTTTGGTACAGGTATACCAGCATCTTTAAGAATAGTTTTAGTTCCTTCCTTATCACAAGCCAATTCAACCCCTAAAATGCCAGAATTTTGAGTTAAAGTTGCTTGGATGCGCTTTTGATTGATTCCATAACCCAATTGAACCATAGCCCTAGCATTAAGTAAGAGCCAAGGAATTTTCCGTGCTTGTGCCTCTTTGATAATGGCATCAGTGCTAGGCCCTAAAGCTGAATTGGCCCGAAGCTCTCTTAGATCTGCTAAATCTTGTTCCAATTCTTCCTGAGCATAAGTTCCATTTTCCACAATGGAACTACATATTCTAACAGCCGCTCTGCCAGCATAACGTCCTGCCTCTTCATAGATATATTCAAATACTACATTATATACTCCAGGAGTAGATGTTTCTCTCGTTCTACCAAAGCCTACTGGCATTCCCGTTAACTCTTGAAGCTCCAAAGCCACGTGTTCAATAATGTGACCCATATAAGTACCATCTTGAACTCTACGAAGGAATCCACCACGATGACCTGGAGAGCAATAGTGTTCTTCCAGACTTGGTAATATCTCTATTAAGCCCTCATAAAATCCTGGTATTAAATTAGAGGGTTTCTCAGCTAGTTCCTCTAAATCCAAACGCATAACAATTAATTTATCTCTACGAATACTCCAATAATTTGGACCTCTTAGAGTTTGAGTTTTTAAAATTCTCATAGTTGCCTTTTTTTCCCAAAGCAGAGCACAAATAAGCCATTTTTTAGTTTCTCTCTATTTATAATGGCTAAACCGCTCGTGTTGAACAGTTTTTTTTTATTTTAATTTGAACATCACTGATTTTGAGGGGAGATGTGCATTTGCTTGGCCCCCCAAATGATCCGTTTTCTTTCTGATTAATTTGCCTTAATTGGTTGATGTTTCTTGAGATTATAGCCATCGCCATAAGATAAAATATGGATTTGAAGATTATGAAGACTCAGTGGCTCTTCTGCACCTATTTTTCCTTGATTCGTATAGCTCATGGATCTGGCATCTACAATTGAGACTGTACCTCTACCCATTACCGTAATGATCCCATGTCCATCGAACATCGCACAAGTATCCTCATCTATTCCCACTCCCAGACATTCTGGATGATTTGAGATTGCACTTAATAAACGTGCCATTCGGTTGCGATTGTGAAAATGTTGATCTACTATTACTTCTGGAATTATCCCCAAACCCATAGCCATATCTACTAGAGCACGATTTGGCGATTCTCCACTACTACCTCCTGCGATCATATGATGACCCATTACTGCCGCCCCTGCACTGGTTCCTGCTAAAGTTATTTCACCAAGATGAACTCTTTGCCGGATTCTCTCCATAATTGGCGTATCTGCTAGCAACCCACATAAACGTAATTGATCTCCTCCTGTGAGAAAGACTCCTGTACATTCTTCTATATATTCTTTAAAAGAGGAATTATCTCCTTGGGAGCGATCGCGTATATCTAATACTTTGAGATATTTTGAACCCATATCTTCAAAAATTTTAAGATAGCGATCTCCGATAATGGTTGGTTCTCTTGATGCCGAAGGTATGATTGCAATCTTTGATTCTTTTGATCCTGATTTTAACCAAAATGTATGTAAAATCTCTCGACCATGTACTTTATCTTCAGCACCGCCTATTACCAAGATGGCAGTTTTTGTCTCTTGGAGCATATTTATTTCTCGATTTTTAGTATCTAATTGGAGCATAATCTTATTGTTTTAGCATAAGGACAATTTAATTAATATTTTTTTTGCGGTGCTAATTATAATCCAATTTTTTTTTTGTTTTTGCTTTTCTTTATCTTTTCCTCTATATGTTTAATCATGTCAAAATTATTCCAGAATTGTTTTAGCCATTTTGAGATTTCCTAGAAATCTCTCTCCATGATAATGAGGGATTTTGTCCTAACTATGGCAATTTTTTAAACAATTTAACTGGACTGCTTTTTTGACATTCTTGATATGTTTGATAGAGGTTGATAACTTTTATACAATTGACCTTAAATTAACTAACTAAATTAATTGACAATTGAAAAAGGCTCTTGGACTTGAGATTCTTTGACCATATTTCTTATTATCTGTAATCTCGGTGCACCGTTCTAACTATTTGCTTAATCAAGATGCTATAATATATCTTATGTCAGTATATTTTGTCAATCAAAACTGTGCGCTTAGATATAATTACCCTATTTCCTGAGTTTTTTTCCTCTCCTTTACAATCTGGATTACTAGGGAAAGCTCTTACTAAAGGAATTGCTACCGTTAATTTGATTAATCCTCGTGATTTTACCCTTGATAAACATCATAAAGTAGATGATGAGCCTTACGGTGGTGGTGTAGGGATGTTACTTAAGCCTGAACCGATTTTTAGTGCAGTTGAATCTCTACCTAGAAATCCTGATGCTCAAATTATTCTGATGACACCCCAAGGTCAACCTCTTAACCAATCTTTATTACAAAAATTAACCATCTATTCCCAACTTATCATTATCTGTGGTCATTATGAAGGCTTTGATGAAAGAATCCGTTATTTAACATCTTGGGAAATTTCTCTGGGAGATTTCGTTTTAACCTGTGGAGAAATCCCTGCTTTGGCATTGACGAATGGTGTGATTAGATTATTACCAGGCACTGTAGGGAAATCGGAATCTCTTAAATATGAAAGTTTTGAATCTGGTTTACTTGATTATCCTCAATATACTAGGCCTTCGGTTTTCCGTGGTTGGGAAGTTCCTCCAGTATTACGATCGGGCAATCATCAATCCATTGCTCGTTGGCGAAAATCACAACAAATTCAAAGAACTCGTTCTCGTCGTCAAGATTTGTGGGAAAAATGGTTGGAATCCAATTCATCAGAAGTAATTGACTATAGTGATGAACTTGAAGATTGTTAGGTTCATCCAAAAATATTTATAGCTATGAGTCACTAAAACTATCTCTTAAGTATCAGATTTTGAATACCTATTACTTGAGAAAATCTAGAAAAAAAAGCTACATTAGTTAAAATTGAAATAAATTTAAAATTTTTGATAAAATAAAAAAATAACAAAGGGAATAATCTATAATATAATTTAGAATTAGTAAATATATTTAAAAAAAATCAAACCATAATCTTAAAGAGAATTGATTAAAAAATGAGGAACAATAAGCAAAAACAGTTAGTTACTATATGAGAAAAAGCAATTAATTTAAGGAAAAATGGAATATTCAATGTTAAGTCGATTTCAAGGTGGGATCATCGGAAGTAGAATTCCTTTTATCCTTGCTAAAGAAGAATTAGAATCCAGACAATTTCCTTGGGATCAAATTTGTATCCAGACTATCCAAGAGTTAATTTCAGATAATTCTAACTTTCCAACAGGAGATAACTTAGTTCAAAAGCCAACACAAAAGCAAGGAAAACTTTTAAAATGGAAAAATCAAGGCACTATCAGTGAAATAGCTTTAGCTACATTACCAATAGCAATATTTTATCATGATAATCTCGAATTATTAAGAAAAAATTTAGAAAATAAAGCAGCCATTTGGTGTGACTCTAGCTTAAACTTTGATGAGCTATTAATATGGGGATTGGCCATCTCTCTTGCCATGACAGAGAAAATTGATGGAAATAAATTGATCTCCTATTTGATTAATATAGTAAAATTTATTAATTTAGTAAACCTAGAGGAAAATACACTAATACAACAACTTGAAATCTTACAAAACTTAAACAAAAATAACACACCTTATCATCAAGTCATATCGAGATTCAGTCGTAATCAAAACCACAGTCAAACACCAATGGCTTTAGCACTTTACAACTTTACTCGTAATCCAGATGATTTTCAGCTTTGTGTTAAGACTGCTATCATGGGAGGGTATAAACCAAAACTCACTGCGGCTTTAACAGGGGCAATTTCAGGAGTCTATAACAGTTTTAATAGCTTGAATATCCCTTGGCATTTAGCGAATCAAACTCAACCAATTCTTCTAGATGCTTCCCAATTAGCAAAAAAACTCTTTTGGCATTGGGCAGGTATTTATCAACCAGATAAAATCAAAACAGAAAATCCCCCTCAAATACTATGTTTAAGTGCGGGGATAGTTCAAAAAAGAAAGTAAAAAAATCAAATCAAAAAATGATTCAAGTAGCTTTTCGTAGAGAATATTATTAAGGAATCAAATTCCTACAGCTAGTGCGGAGCCTCACACACAATGAGAAACTTCAAGTCATTATGTAAGCAAATTAAACAGTGGTGGCAAAATTGTCAAAAAAATTTGTCATTATTATTTTTTGATCCTTACAAAATAAACCTAAATAAAAAAAGATTGTTCATCAAAATATTAAAAATAGAGCGATTAGTATCATCAATTAGAAAAATTCATTTCTCAATTATATTGATACTAATAATAATTGCTTTGACAAGTGTTGTAGGATATCGTTTTTATAATCAGCCTCAATTAGCTGTAGGCACACCGGCTCCAATAACTATAAAAGCACCTAGAAATGCAGTTTTTGAAGATACTAAAACAACAGAAGAATATCGAAAAGCAGTAAGAAATGGCACAAATCCTATTCTCAAACACAATAACGAAATCAATAATGAAATCAAAAAAGAATTGAGAAGATATCTCGAAAGAATCGAAAAATATAGACAAGAACGTGATTATTTTCCTATAGTAAATACCAATATTCTCTCAAAAAATACTCAAGAAGATCTACTACAATGTCTTGATTGGCAATGGGAGAAAATTGTAAGTACATTAGAAGAAATTGATAATAAAAAATCAGAACAAGTAAATAATTTCAACTCTCAATTACAATACGATCTATTAAAACCAGATTATGGGCCCCTCAAAGAAACTATAAAAAAACCAATAACAGAATTAATAAATTATCAAGAAAAAGCCTCTCAAGAAGAATTTCAATCTTTAATTTCTTCTATTAATACATCACGATCAAAATATGCAAAAACTTTAACCAAAATATCCAACGAGAGAATCAGTCAGTTAAGCCTAGGAGATAAAGTAACTTTATTAATGCTTGAAAATGAAATTTGGCAACAAACCAAAGAAGACATTAATAGAGTTTTAGATCGAATTTTAGCTCAAGGAATTTCTCAAGGATTACCACCAAATCTTCAACAACAAACTATAGATTTACAACTAGAATCATCAATTCCACAAGCGACTCAAGAAATAGCTAGTAAAATATTATTTGAAATTTTAGAGCCAAACTTAACCATAGACGAAGAAGAAACCAAAATAAGAGCAGAAACAGCCGCACAAGCAGTAAATACAGTATATGTAGAAATCGAAAAAGGAGAAGTAATCGTCTGGAAAGAGGAAATTATTACTCAAGAAGATTTTGTACTTTTAGATGGATTTAATCTAAGTCGCAGAGGGATTAATTGGCAAGGAATACTATTATCTGCACTATTAGTCATAGTATCCATTACTATTTTTTCTGTAGTAGGGAAAAATTTACATAAAATTTCCCGTCGTCGAGATGCCATTCTCTTATTTTTATTGAGTATATCTGCACCAATACTTTTGATATTGGATATTCCTTATACAAATTTAGCAGCCATAGGTTTACTCACCAGTAGTTTTTATCGCCCTACCTTAGGAATATTACAAATACTTTTATTAACAGCATTAATGGTATTTGCTACAGAAGGGGTTGGTTGGGAATTTTTACTATCGGGTACAGCCGGTGGACTTTTAGCCAGCAGCCTTGCTGGGAGAATGCACTCTCGAGAAGAACAGGCAGTATTAGGGGTAGGAATTGGTTTAACTCAAGGAGGAGTTTATTTAGTTATTAATTTAATTCTTAGTGCAGCAGCAGGCACAATTTGGTACGCTGTCTTGCCAAGAGCTATTCTCTATGGTTTTTCTGGAGTAGCTTGGAGTATTATCGCTTTAGGAATTTCTCCTTATCTTGAAAGTGTTTTTGATTTAGTAACTCCTATTAGATTGGCAGAGTTATCTAACCCCAATCGCCCTTTACTCAAACGTTTAGCTACGGAAGCTCCGGGAACTTTTCAACATACCATGTTTGTGGCCTCTTTAGCAGAAGCAGCAGCACGAGAACTTCATTGTAATGTTGAGTTGGTAAGGGCTGGAACTCTTTATCATGATATTGGGAAAATGCACGATCCTTTGGGATTTATTGAAAATCAAATGGGTGGGCCTAATAAACATGATCTAATTCAAGATCCTTGGGTTAGTACAGAAATTATTAGAAAACACGTTACCCAAGGCTTAGTTATGGCTCGTCAATATGGTTTACCAAAGGTAATTCGAGATTTTATTCCTGAACATCAGGGCACTTTGTTGATTTCTTATTTCTATTTTCAAGCTAAACAACGTGCTGAAGAACAAGGTTTAGAACCTCCTGGTGAATCTTTTTTCCGTTATGCAGGGCCTATTCCTCAATCTCGTGAATCTGCTATTGTCATGTTGGCTGATGGCTGTGAGGCGGCTTTGCGATCTCTTAAAGATGCTACTCCTGAAGTTGCTATGGCAACTGTTAATAAGATTTTTAAGGCTCGTTGGCGAGATAATCAGTTGGCTGATTCTGGTTTAATTTATGAGGAGTTACCCGTGATTGCTAAGGTGTTTGTTTGTGTTTGGCAACAGTGTAATCATCGTCGTATTGCCTATCCTAAAGGTGCTCTTGAAGTAAATAAAGTTCAACCTAATAAGGTAAAAGAAACCAAGGCTTCTAGGTAACTAATATCATTTTTTTCTACTGAATTTCTTCTTAATTAAAATGATTACAGAAAAACCCCTTTCCTTATTGGAAAAACTAAGAAATTTTCATATTTCTGATATTTACGTCAATCCCATAAACTTGTCAGTAAAATTAACTTTAACATTTCCTTCCGATCCTAGTATCGAAAACGTGTATATTGAATTAGAAAAAATTGTTCATATCGCTTTTTCTAAAGAGCTTGAAGAAAATGAAGATTGTTTTTTCATTCTTGATATATTTTTAGAGGAAATAAGTGATGGAGGGAGCGATATTTTATCATCACTAAATTATCCTCTACATAATACAGATGGAAGTGTTTTTTCTTATCCTTTGCAACCACTATTTTATTTTCGCCTTGAGGGTGGTTTATTTATAGAAGCTGTTTGCGGAAATTGTAAAGCTTATGAAATAGTAGAGTTACCTTTTTCGTAAAAGGATATATCGTCTAAATTTATATTAGGAAAAATTGATCATTCCCTTTCTCATCAATTATTAATCATCTATTCTCGATTATTAATTTTTTCGCATTCTTTCTTAGTTATTTGATGACGATATTTAAACATTTCTTGTAATCGGCTATCTACCCACCAACCAATGAGGAATTCTGACATAGTTTCACCCGGAAGCTGATACTTGATGGAATCTGTCAATTGAGTTTTACCGTTAATAGATTTAAATTCATGACGATGTTCCCAAAAATCCAAAGGGCCGTTGATTTGTCGATCGACAAATAGATAATTTTCTTGACATTCAACATGACGAGCTACCCAAGGAACATTTATAGGACCCAGTAAAAGCCTAAATTCTGTAATTGCACCAACATCCAATCCACCTTCTCGACGAACTATTTCCACTGGCTGCCAAGGAGGAGTCAGGATATTCAGGATATCGTCTCTTTCGTGAAACTGCCACACCACATTGACTGGAGCATTTATTGTACTAGAATACTGAAAATGTAACATTATTTTTTACCAAATTTAAATAAAATATTTGTAATTAATATAGAATAAAATATTTTATCTTCAAAATATTAATTGTAAATAATTCAATTATTAAGAATATTATGATTAAGTTACTATAAATATGTACTTAAAATTGAAATAAATAGGAACAAAGAGAAACCAATAAAATTAAGAAAGATAATCTTGAGATAATTTTTTAGGATTATTTTCTAGTAAAATTTAATTATAATTGTTAAATCTTAACTTGTCAATTAACTAGAAGATATACTCAGAAAACAATACGGAAATCCGTATGTTAAAGAGGAATTCAAATATTTTATAATATGAAATAAAGTAAAGTAAAAAAATAAGGAAAAAAATGACAGGATTTTTTGAATCAGAAGTAGTACAACAAGAAGCCAAACAATTGTTTGAAGATTACCAAAATCTGATTACATTAGGAAATGAATATGGGAAATTCGATCGAGAAGGAAAAAAAATTTATATTGATAAAATGAAAGAACTAATGGATCGCTACAAAATATTTATGAAGCGATTTGAACTTTCAGAAGATTTCATGGCAAAAATGACCATAGAACAGCTTAAAACCCAATTAAATCAATTTGGGATAACCCCTCAACAGATGTTTGAGGGAATGAATCGTACTCTAGAGCGGATGCAATCTGAAATAGATAACTAAATTAATTAATTAAAATTTAAATCAAGATATTAATCAAAATTTAAGATTCAGGACGATCGAACTTATTAGGATCGTGAAAATATAGAATAGGCTCATTTTCAAGGGCATTAAGCATAAACTTTCGCCAGATAGGGGCAGCATGGGAACCACCTGTAACACCCCTACCTAGAGGTCTGTTGTCATCATTACCAATCCAAACAGCAGTTGCTAATTGGGGGACATAACCCACAAACCAAACATCACGTTCAGAACTAGTTGTACCGGTTTTACCAGCAGCGGGACGATTAATATTAGCATTTCTAGCAGTCCCAGCTTCAATTACCCCTTTTAAAACCGATGTTAGAGAAGCTGTGGCCCACTCATTTAAGACCAGCTTAGGTTTAGGAGTATTATCGAGAATCACATTCCCTTCAGAATCTGTGACTCTAACAATAGTAGTTAAATCAGAATGCCAACCATTACTAGCAAAAGTAGCATAAGCTCCTGCCATTTCCAATGGGCTGACACCATTAGGGCCTAAAGGCAATGAAATCACTGGACTAAGAGGACTAGTTATGCCCAATTTCCGAGTAACATCGATAACATTGTCTAAACCAACGGATTGACCTATTTTTACAGCAGGAATATTTCGGGATTTGATCAGGGAGTCATAAATACTAACTTTTCCTGCAAAAGTGCCCCCATAGTTTCTGGGAGTATAATTAGTAAAACCATCAAAATAAGTTATTCGGGTATCACTAACGATGGAATAAGGGGTAAATTTACCACTGGCAAAGGCAGCATAGTAAACAAATGGTTTAAAAGCCGATCCCGGTTGACGAAGAGATTGAATTCCACGGTTAAACTGACTAGAATCATAGTCCACCCCACCTACTAAAACTTTAACAAAATGGGTTCTAGGATCCACTGCTACTAAAGCCACTTGATCAGCTTTAACGCCAAATCTATGTAGTCTGCGATGTTCCTCTTGAACTAATTGCTCTGCTTCTTCTTGTAATTGGGAATCAATGGTTGCTTGAACAGATATCCCGCCTTTGGAAACCACTTCTTCACCAAAACGTTCTCTTAATTCTTTAAGTACGGCATCAGTAATATATGGTGAATCACTATCTCGCCATGCTTGAGGTTCACCTACTAATAAAGGTTCTAATCTTGCCTCTTCTGCCTGTTCTGGGGTAATCCAACCCAATGCGGCCATTCTAGAGAGAACACTTGATTGTCTTCTTTTGGTCTCTTCATAATTAATAAAAGGGCTGTATCGCTCTGGTGCTTGAATTAAACCTGCCATCATGGCTGATTCTGCGAGATTTAACTCTGAGGCTGATTTATTGAAATAACTTTGAGCTGCTGTTTCTACACCATAATTATTATGACCCCAATAAATATTATTGAGATACATTTCTAAAATTTCTTCTTTGCTAAAAACTTGTTCAATCCGAATGGCTAAAATAGCTTCAGCAAGTTTACGAGTTACACTACGCTCATTGCTCAAAAAGACATTTTTCACTAACTGCATGGTGAGGGTAGAAGCACCTTCAACTACTGCCTGCTCGCGAAAGTTAACCAAGGCTGCACGACCAATACTATAAGGATTAATTCCTTGGTGAATATAAAAATGACTATCTTCAATGGCTAAAACGGCTCGCTTAAGATCCGGTGAAATCTGATCTAAAGTTGTAATTTCCCGGTGTTCTTCCCCATGAATACTGGTAAGTAGCCGACCTTTGATATCATAAATGTAACTGGTTTCTGATGGGACGAAGTCTCTTAAGACTCTAACATCTGGGAGATTACGAAAACTCAGAGCTAATCCTACTAAACCACCAGAGACAATGGCACTGGCTAACATGGAAACTGCTAAAACTGTGTTGGCAGATACTTTGCCAATTCCACTTATAAATCTCAGTGTAGGAAATAGGAGATTTTTCTGGTTCTTGGTTTTCTTTTTGCGAATAGAACTTGATGTCACAATACTTATACTTCCTCTCTTTGGGAATTTATTATCAAATTTTACTTTTTAAATAGTTAATAGCTATCCTACAATAAATGAGCAGGTGTGATCCTTACTCCAATACTATCCATTGTTAACATTAATATTACTCCATGTCTGAAGAAGAAAGAGGCAACAATTTGAATTGGCTTTATAGAGGAACTAATGAAATTTTTCCTAACCAAGTCGATTCTTCCAACTCCGATAACAATTTATCTGTACGTTTAAAAGGATCTTCTCATCCTTTAAGAATTAAGTTAGGCATTGATCCTACAGGGCGGGATCTACATTTAGGCCATAGTATTGCTTTTCGTAAATTACGGGCATTTCAGGATGCTGGCCATACGGCTGTTCTTATTATAGGAGATTTTACAGCACAAATTGGGGATCCCACGGGAAAATCTGATGTTCGTAGACAACTTACTGCGGCTGAGGTTAAGGAAAATGCTCAAACTTATTTAGATCAATTGCGCCCGATTCTGGATTTTGATACCCCAGGGCGTTTGGAAATTCGTTATAACTCTCAATGGTTAAGTTCTCTGGATTTGGCAAAAATCTTACAATTGCTTTCTCAGATGACTGTGGGTCAAATGTTGGCGAAAGAGGGCTTTGCTGAGCGTTATAATCAAGAGAAGCCAATTTATCTCCATGAGTTTCTCTATCCTCTAATGCAGGGTTATGATTCGGTGGCTATTGATGCTGATGTGGAATTAGGAGGCACTGACCAAAAGTTTAATATTGCTGTGGGGCGGGATTTACAACGCTATTTTGGCAAGAAACCTCAATTTGGTTTATTATTACCAATTTTGTTGGGGACTAATGGTCAACAAAAAATGTCTAAGTCTCTTAATAACTATATTGGTTTATCTGAGGATGCTTTATCCATGTATTCTAAGTTGGAAAAGATTCCTGATGATAATTTAAGGGAATATTTTGAGTTATTAACTGATTTGCCAATGGAAAGTTTACCTGAAAATCCTAGAGAGTGTCAAAAGCTTTTAGCTATCGATGTTGTTAGTCAATATCATGGTAAGGAAGGGGCTTTGCAAGCTCAAAAGGCTGCTATGGAAATTGTAACTCAAGGGAAGATGGTTAATGCTGATGCTGTGGCTGAATTTTCTTTAGCTGAGATTACTTTTCCTGCTAAGTTGTTTTATATACTGGGTGCTAGTGGTTTATGTTCTAGCGGCGGGGATGGTAGGCGACAAATTCAAGGTGGAGCGGTTCGTTTAGATGGAGATAAAATTACTGATGCAAATCTCTCTTTTGAGTCACCGAATGAACTTATAGGGAAGGTTTTACAAGTTGGCAAGAAAAAATTTATCCGATTGATGGAATAAGTTAAGGTAAAGTGAAAAATATTTCTGAACGTATTATTGTTCCTTTGGATGTGGCTAGCTTATCTGAAGCCATTGAGTTAGTAAAAAAAATACCAGAGGTTACTTTTTGGAAGGTGGGATTACAGTTATTTATTAGTGCTGGAGGGGAAATTTTAACTTTCCTTAAAGAACAAGAAAAGCGAATTTTTTTGGATCTTAAGCTCCATGATATCCCTAATACTATCTCAAAGGCAATTATTTCTGCATCTTCATATGAGGTGGATTTTCTGACAATTCATGCTACGGCAGGAAGGGATGCTCTCAAAGCTGCTGCTGAAGTAGTTGCTAGTTTGCCAAAATCTCCTAGGTTGTTGGCGGTGACTCTTTTAACTAGTTTGAATTCTCGTGATTTGGCTTTTGATTTGAAAATTCCTTTAGAATTGTCTGAATATGTTTTACAAATGGCTCTTTTGGCAAAAGAGTCTGGTTTAGATGGGGTGATTTCTTCTCCTTGGGAGTTGGAAGAGTTGGGCAGGGTTTGTGGTTCGGATTTTTTACTGGTATCTCCAGGGATTCGCCCGTCTTGGGCTTCTTCGGGGGATCAAAAACGGGTGATGACTCCCGCTCAGGCTTTTTCTGCTGGTGCGGATTATCTTGTTATTGGGCGGCCTATTACTGCTGCTAGTAATCCACCGGAGGCTTGGGCAAAAATTTGTGCTGAGTTAGTTGAGGTTTAATGAATTTTAAGTTAGGATTTTTAACGATCGTTTTGTGTTGTTTGGGACAATCTCTTTGGATTCAATCTCTTTGGAGTCAATCTCTTTTTGAGGAGTCTAAGGTTTTATGGGCTAATTCTTCTAGCAATAATAGTTGTGATCAAGATTTGGAATCTTTGATGTCTGTGATGTTACGGGATTTGCCTAGTTATACTAATCGCGTGATTCAGCGATCGCGTCGTTTAGATTTATCTTCATATCGGGTAAGTTATATAGTGGCAGCAGGTCAGGCAGAATTCGAGCCGATTTCTCTATCTCAAGGTGAATATAATGAAAATTTAGAACCTCCAGAGCAGGTTTTTTTTACTACTTTAGAACGTACTTATGCAAATAAACAATTAATTCAAACACAAAATTTTCATTGGTTGTTTTTAGTTCCTACTAATGATGGTTGGCAAATGGTTTTGTTTTATTCTCGTTTGGGTGGTGAAAACCCTAATTCTCCTATTTCTCCTCCAAGGGAAAGCAGCAATAGTGCTATTGGCCAAGCTATTCGTCTGTGGTTAAGGGATTGTCGGGCTGGAACAATCATAATAGAAAATGAATTATAAATTATAAATTTTTGCTTGAGAATGAATTGGTTAATAATTAACTAAAATTGGGTTGATTTAGTATTTATATTGTATTTGTTTTTTTAGTAAAAATTATTACAAAAATAGTTTTATTATTGCGATACAAGTGTTTTGTTAGCTTAAAAAAATCTATAATTAAATTATTTCACAGGTTAAATCCGATAGAATGTTATGAAAGCCTTGAAATATTAACCATTAAAAATACAAAATTAATAGATATGAGTGGTAAAGAAAATCTCCCTTTATGGGTACAAGATCGCAAAGATATTCTCAAAGAGCAAGAAAATAAGGATATAGAATGGCGTTACGATAAAGTTCCTGATTATTCAAAAACTTGTGCTTTTGCGAAAAAAGAACGAAAATATAATCATGCAGAAGGATCTTTAAATGCCATCGCCCATAATTTAGTGAGAACTTTTGAGATGGAAGCAACTTTTAAAACTAATCCTAAGCAATGGCTTTCCGTCGTACAAGACAAATTCCGTATGAGCAGTAATGGCGGTAAGGAATATACTGCTGAAGATGTTATCCGAGAAGGAACTTATAATATCTTTCTTTCAGAATCTGAGGAATATAGCCCTTCTAGTGAAGATTTTGAGTCTTCTTTTGATATTTTCCATACGACTTTTCCTGATGGTTTTCACTGGGAACTAATTGAAGTTGTGGCAGGGCCTCCTAATGTGGTTTTTAAATGGAGACACTGGGGAACTTTTAGTGGTCCTTATAAAAATCATCAGCCTACGGGGGAAACTGTTGAAATTATTGGGCTTAGTTATGCTAAAGTTACGGAGGATTTGAAGCTTGAATCCGTTGAGCATTTTTTTGATAGTCATGATTTTTTAAATAAACTTACTGGGAAGGGGTAGTTTACTTAATTGTATTTAAAGTTTATCGTACGTTTTGATGATATTCAATCTATATCATTGAAATTTTAACGATAAATTATTCCATAAATAGAATGAATTTTCAATTTTAAATAAAAGATATTGTATAATAAATAACTAATTAAAATATTAACAAAAATTAATTAAACTTATTTTAAGATTTAATAGTTTAAGGTGGTAGTAGCTGATATTATGAGTAGTAATCCCTTATTATTAAATCATATAGGAGAAAAAGTTAATGACAATTGTAGACAAATCAATCAATCAAGCAGAATTTGACAAGCTTTGGGATGCCTTTAAAGTATTTGATTCTGATGGCAGTGGGGAAATAACAGCCAAAGAATTAGGTGAAGTAATGCAATCTTTAGGAAAAAATCCTACAGAAGCAGAACTTAAAAAAATGATTCATGAAGTAGATATTAATTTTTCAGGAACTATAGATTTTGAAGAATTTAAAACTTTAATGATATCTAAAATGGGCGATCGTAAAAGTCGTTTAGAATTGGCTTTTAGTGTTTTTGATCGAGATGGAAGTGGTTATATCTGCCCATCAGAATTAACTGAAGTCATGAGTCAATTTGGCTTGACAGAAAAAGAATTGGAAGAATTATTCACAGAAGTGGATAATGACGGAGATTTAAAGATTGATTTTGAAGAATTTTGTAAATTGGTACCTGAAGAAACAGCAACAGGTTATCAAGATACACCTCAAGAAATCAATTATACTGTTGAGAAGAAAACAACTGAAACAACCACTCCTGTTGCTACTACAGCACAACCAAAATTTGCTCAAACAACTTCAAAAACACAGCCAGTCAAAAAACTGGTAACAGAAGAGAGTGAAAAACGGAAAAAACATGGCACCTCAAGATTGCAAATGCAGATTGGTTTATTTCGTTTAATTCAAGGTGCAGCTTATCGATGTTTCCGAGAAAGTTTTTCTGCCAATCATGAAACTCATTTACGAGCAAAAAATCTACCTTATCGAATCACAGATTTTGTAAAATTTGTTGCAGTTGCTATTGAACTTTATAAAGGCTTAGATATAGTAGATAGTGCTTGTTATCCTTTACTAGATGCAGTAGTTGAATCCGTTACTAAAGAATATAGTGAACTAGAAAATCGGATTAAAAACTGGACAACTATTGAAAAAACTCCAGAAATGTTAGCAGAAGAACAAGTAATGTTATCTAATCGTAAAAAATCTGCTAGCGTTAAAGAGAAATTTGCTGCTGGGATAGAATTTGCTATTACTATGAAGAAACAACATCTAAGTTTAAGTGATTTAGCTGAAGGTGTTTTGGCAGTTAATGAATTAAATCGTCTCCGAGAAATGGAATTAAATCAAGTAGTAGTTGATACTCATGTGTCATCGGAAGAAGCTCAAGCATATCTCAACAAATGGAATCGGGTGATTCTTTCAGAGGCTTCGGAAGAAATCGATGGTGCAATGATATCTGTCAGGTATTGGTATGAAGATTTCATGCCTAAATTACTAGCTGCATTTAGTGTTAGCACATCAGAAGATATTCAAAGTAATACAGTTCCCGATGATGCTGCTTTGAATAAATGGTATGAAGATGCAAAAGCCGCTGGAGAATTTGATACTCATGGTGGAGATGTAGCAGAGGAATTTTATAATTGTACTCCTGAACAAAAATTAATGCTAAAACAAGCTTGGCGACTTACACATCATTATCTCAATGGTGTGCAAAAACGTCGTGAAAGAGAAGAATTTGGTCGTGAGACAGGAGAATTATCTAATTATATTTCTTTTATTGATGTTTATGTTAAAAGAAATTATGTTAAACAAGCTGGCATGAGAGTTAGTTTTCCTTATTACATTGGTCCTGGAGTGTGGCGTTTCTTTCATACTACTCCTGAAATTGTATGTACTAAAACCCCTGAAGAACAAACTAATATCCTTTCAATTTTTAAGAATTTCTTCAAATTATTTGCCACAATGTATCCTTGTCCCTATTGCCGACATCATTTAAATATGTATGTGGTACAAAACAAGGAAATTGATATGTATCCTTTAGAATATATTTTATTGGGTCGTAATCCTGATAGTATTGATTTTGCTATTTCATTAGATGATAAACTTTCTAGTATTATAGATGGTTCTAGTTTACGTTTATTCTTCTGGAAATTACATAATACTGTTTCTTCATCTATTGCTCGTTCTGAACCTTGGTATCATCAAGATGAAAGGGCTTTATATACTACTCGCTATTGGCCTAGTTTGGATTCTGAATTGGCACGGGCTAATGCTTTGAATTACCCTAACTTGGAAACAGATCGCATTTATCGGATTTACGATTTACTTAAGCCTTCTGCAAAACTTTCAGGATTAAGAACTGAATTACAAAGGCTTTTAGCAAAAGATGACAAGGAAGGGGTTAAAGAAGTTTGTCTTTTAGCGGAAAACTATATCAAGGAGTTGGAAAAAGCTGTTTTAGAAAGCAATTTCTTGCAAGAAACTTACAATTTTGAGCCTAATCTTGTTGATGATGCTCCTTATTTTAGTCCTGAAGAAGAAGAATTTGCTCGAAGTGGTATTTTTGTAGAATCTATCTAATTTAGTTCAAGATCGAAATTTCTTTCAAAAAAATAATAGAGGGAATTAAATTTCTCTCTATATATCTACTAATGATATTTATTTGTCATTTCTCACAGGTAAAGGAGTTTCGAGAATTTCCATCAACAATTCCAAACGAGAAGGGCGAGACAACATGGGAATCAAGTTTGGCAAGGAGTAATAATCCCCTTTGAAGTCAAAAATATCCACCTCTACTTGCTGATTTTTCAATTGTTGCTCAATCCAGTTAGAAGAGTGCCCAACTTTAATGATAATCACATTGGGTTTCAAGTTAAGCTCTTTACAGTAAGTGGCAAAAGTAGCACTAAAGTATGGTGCTGTATTTTCACCTTGATCGGTAACGATAATGAATTGCTCGACTCGCTGCTTTCTACTAGCCATAACTTTGACAGGTGCCCCGATACTAGTGGCATTTCCTGCGCGAATATTCTGAAATGCTTTCTCCCAATCACTAAGGTTATTTCCTTGGGCTTTGATGGGATATGGCATGGTATCAAATGCGTAGACGAATAAATCTCCTTCTGTTACCCCAGAAATTAATGCTGCTATTTGTTTGCCGATTTCTATGGCACTTTGCATGGAACCGGATTTATCTACAAGTAAAGCGGTTGGTTTGGTAATTTTACCTTTCTTTTTCACTTGGGTATCCATGATTTTCTCTAAACGAGCTGAGGTTTCTTCATCTAGTTGGGTAACATCTGCGGCTATTCGGCTTTTAAGTGCAGAAACTCTATCATCTGTTTGGGCTTTTTCTAACTTTTCATCAATGAAAGCTTTTACTTCTGGGTTATCCATTGCCCCCCTTTGTTTTAGGGATTTTAGATTATTTATTACTTCTTGGGGTGACATTGAATCTATTAATGCTAGCAAGACTGTGGGTGTAATTTGTTTGATTGAACCTACAGCTACGGTATATGGTATTTGATATTTAACTATTTGTTCTGCTTGTTCTGCTGGTGTACTGGCTTTTGCTAGTTGTTTTACTTTGAATGCTAAGCTATCTTCGGGTGGTTTACCTTTAAATAAAATTGCATTGGCTCTCTCGTTGGGTTTGATGTGTAAGGTTGCGTATAAGTGTTTGATGGCTTTACGGCCTCTTAATGCTGCTCGATCGAAGAATTGAGGATTTTTTTCTCTTTTTTTCAAATAACGAGTTACGGCGGTACGAGCACAACGAGGGACTTTATTTTTATGTTGTTTCATAAAGTCGATAATTCTTGCGACTTCGTAAGGGGGGAATTCTTGCAACATGACAAACCCAGCATCTCGATGTTCTGTTAGTTTGCTAGTGAATAAATTCCCGATAAATACTTCTTTATGATCTCTTACTTCACCATTGTGTTGATACCAAACCGCTAAATGTCCATAAAAAATTGGATCTAAATCTGCAATGAGTGTATGAGTTTCTGCTACTTTTTCTAATTGACGGTGTGGTGTTGTTAGTAAACTGTCGAGTAATTCTAAACGTAAATCTCGTTCATCGTTATTCATTGTAGGTATATTCATTACAGTCATCTGTGCTATCTCCTTAATCTTGTAGGGTTTTTAGCAGACAGATGTCCCACGAAAAAGCGATATCGATGTTGATTATATATTTTGATGATATATTTCGGTAGATACCGCGTAAGTTAAGAGAGGGATTTTTGCCTGCTATAGGTTTCAGGCTTGCAGCACTATACTCCTAATAGTACACCTTTTAATTGGTAGAGTTTGTATGTATACTCTCTTGATCGGGACGCGGTGACAACTGTCGTTAGATTTATTCTTTATTTTTAACTTAATTTATCACTTTTTATCTTTACAAAGATTTTAAAACCTAATTTTATTTTGTTGAATACGCGCAAGTTAAAAAAGCTATGATTACAGTTATTATTTTTTCCGTGAAAAGAAGTTAATAGATTGTATGTAAGCTCTTTATTTCAGGACGCGCATTATTTTTATGGCTTCGCGCAAGTTAGGAAAGCTGTTTAGTATACGTGGGAATCGAACCCACAAATGACGGAACTGTAGTCCATTGCCTTTTCCATTTGGCTAGTATGTAAGCTTCCCAAGTTAGGGCGCGAAGTTTTTTGATGGTTAAAATTGCTTCATGCAAGTCGAAAAAGCTGTTTTTAATCAACAGATTTAGAGTCTGCAATTTGCTTGATTATAAGTCAAGTGCCTTGTTTCATAGGCGTATGTAAGCTTTAACTGTTGGGGCACGAAGTTTTTAATATTTCAAATTATTTTATTTGGATAGTTAATTAATTTTTATCATTGTGAGACTGAGAAATTTTATTTTTAGATTCGCGCAAGTTAAGAAAGCTGTTGTTCATATTCAGGAATCGAACCTGAGACCAATCGATTAATAGTCGAGTGCTCAACCTCTGAGCTTGTATGTAAGCTTTCTAGATTAGGGCGCGAATTAATATTATAAAATTATAGTTTTAAATAATTATCCCATACAAGTTAACAAAGCTATTTATTTTCCTAAGACGCGCTACCAGGCTGCGCTACAATACTTAAGCATTGGCAAGATTTGAACTTGCGACCTTCTCAACCGTATGTAAGCTTTATAAGTTAGGGTACGGGTTAATTTTATTTGCTTTATTAATTAACCATATACTGCTTCTGGTCGAATAATTAAATCTCCGCTAGTAGGGCGATCGATTACATAATCAGAAAACCGATTTATTCCCACATCAAAATATTGTGCTAGAGATTCTTTAATCTGATTATCATTCATTCCTGTTTGAATTTTAGCTTGATTTTCTGTAATATCGTAGGAACGACCTTCAAATCTAACATGAACCATAGTTTTACCTTCTCTATATATTTATTTTTTTTATATTTGGTAAGTAAATTTATCTTGATTTGGTTTTAAAGGTGTCTTTTTCTTACATGATTCTATGTTACGACAATAATACTATTTTGTCAAGGGGTAAATTAAATTTTTTTTTCTCCATAGATATTTTCTTCAATCCTTTGTCTAATAAGGGTTTTGAGTTTGATTGGTATTATAGAACCCATTTGGGATCTTCTGTTCTATTCTGAATATTTCGTCTTGAAATATTAAAGATTATAGATTTTTATGGTTTTTTCCTTGTTTGTAGAATGGCCAAATTAGTAAATATACATTTTTTCTAAAAATTATCGGAATAGCTGTGTCAATATGAATTAAAACTACTAAAATAGGTTGTTTAATATAAGAATAATATTTTTTCATTGAAAATGCCGTATAAAAGTAGTTTAACCGATTATGAATGGGAAATAATTGAACCATTACTACCAAAGAAAAAGAAAACTCGCCCACCAAAATGGAGTAAAAGAGAAATTTTAGATGGAATTTTCTATCAACTCAAAAACGGCTGTAATTGGTGTGATTTACCTACAGATTTACCGCCTTATTCTACCGTCTTTTGGCATTACAAACAATGGAGAGCTGAAGGCGTTATTGAAAAAATTATGAACGCATTACATGAGCTTGTTCGCTCTCAAGAAAAAAAAACCCAAGTGGACAACTTTAATAATTGTTGATTCCCAAGCAGTAAAAAATACGTGCAATGCAAGTATTTCATCCAAGGGATTTTGTTTTTATAAATTAACTAATGGAATAAAAAGACATTTAGCCGTAGATAGTTTAGGTCTACCCTTTTTTGTTCATTGTACGAAGGCTAATATTTCAGATGATATGGGCTTGATTGAGATGTTTATAAACAATATCGAATATTTTAAATCAAAACCCATAGAATTACCAAAGACAACTATTCTTTTAGATAATGGTTATCATCCTAAGAAAATAGAAGAGGAATTGACAAAAGTTTATCCAGATATAATGAGAAAAATAAAATTTGAAATCACTCCCAAACCTTCAAAAAAGGAGAAAGAAAAGCTTGGTAAATTAGGATTTATTCCAGTAAAAGCAAGATGGGTAATAGAAAGAAGTAATTCATGGATGGAAAGATGTAAAAGTTTAGTAAAAAATTTTGAAAAAACTCTAAGAAATGCGACAACTAAAATTCACCTTTGTTTTATTAGGCTTATGCTAAAACGCTTGACGAAGAATGAAATAGAGAATCTTGAAAAAAATCTATAGATCTCAAATGGGTTCTATAATTCACAAATTACCAAATCTTAAATTAGTAAATTCGATTTATACATAATTAAGAAAAAAGAGGCTAAAGTTAATTTGCTAGTTTATTTTTTACTTTGAAATAAAGACAAGATAATATTAGAATCGAGTTGAAAATAGTTTAATTTTGCTAACAAATAAGTATTTAAAACTAATAATTTAAATTGTTAATTATGAAATCTAGTCTCAATCAATTTTTATATTCCCAATCTCTTTCTTACCAAGGATATTTAATCATTCCTTTTGTGTTGAATTTTATTAGCGGTGAAACAATTTATTCCTATGGTTTACTTTCCGATGGAGGGAATAAAAATCAATGGCATCAAGCAATAAATCCGGGAAAACTCTATTCTAGTCAGATTAGTAATATTATTGAGATTGCCCAAGAATATATTGACAAAAATAGTGGTAATTTTAGCCAAATAGATTACTTCAAAGATCGCTATACTTATCAGAATAATTTAATTATAATTCATCAAGAAAATGGGAAATGTTTTTACGATCACTATCCACCTTTTGAATTAAGAAATATTGCCGCACCTAAAATATTTAATAATCCTTCAGAGTGTATTAATTGGATCAAAGAAGGATTTAATAGGAAAAAAGTTTAATCATAAATCTCATAGATTTTATGAGGTAGAATAAGTTTTTAGAGATAATTTATTCACCATAAATAGTAACAACAATTTTCCGCATTCTAGATTTAGTATCACACTCTAAATGGAAGATTTGTTGCCAAGTTCCTAACTCTAATTTACCATTAGCAATAGGAACAGTTAAAGAAGGACCTAGCATGGTAGCTTGTAAATGAGAATGACCATTACCATCATGCCAAGTTTGTTCGTGGCCATATTCTTCACTAGGAGGCATTAATTTATTGAGAATTTCAGGTAAATCTTTTTTCAATCCTGGTTCAAATTCAATAGTACCAATAGAACCCGTACTGCCAATATTAAAAATGTGAGCAATACCTGTTTTAATTCCTGAATTTCTAACAATTTCATTTACTTCTTTAGTAATATCGTGCATATCACCGTTGTTGTTAGTAGCTAAGCCAATTTGTTCTTGATAAATCATCTTATTCCTCCATAAATAAATCCATGGGAAAATGACCGTAAGTGCCAATAATTTCATCATTATTTTCAGATTGGCAAGATATTAATACTCCTCGATAATCTCCTCGATAAGAATCAATAAAGTAGGACATTTTTTGAGTATTGTATTTAATATAAATGGGTGTATCAATTTTGGAAATAGATTTGAGATCGAAATTTGGTTGATAACCTAATGCTTTTAAATAGGTTGATAATGTACTAAAACCTTGAGTAGAGTTATCGGCACAAATTCCCAGATTTTCATATTCTGATAAGCTAGTAACTAACAATAATGCTTCTTGAAGATTCTCTTTTTCTGCTTGTGTTTCTACTGTTTTTATTTCGATACAACTATAAGTTTTTAATAGTTTAAGAGCATCTTTTACGGTCAATTTGTTTTCAATTTTTTCAGACATAATTAGATAGTTTAATTTGCTTTTAGTGGTTATTTAGAAAAGTACAAAGAAGATTGATACAAAACTTGTTCTTGATGAGTTTCTAAGGTGCAATCTGATAGAGGATAGGCAACACAGGTGATGGTATAACCTGCTTTAATTTCTGACGGTTGGAGAAATTTTTGCTCACTTTGATTTACTTTACCATTGATGATTTTAGCAACACAAGCTGAACATTCTCCCTGAAGACATCCAGACGGTAAACGAATTCCTGCTTCATCGGCTATGTCTAAAATGTATTCATTTTCTGGTACTTCAATGGTGCGATCGAGATTTAGGAATTGATTAATTAATCGAACTTGATAAACTTTCATAAACAAATTTACAAACAAATTTACAAACAAAAACGAGATATTTTTCCTTTGTAATTTTACAGAAAAAAGGATATTTTTGATAATTTTTTAGAGATTGTTAATTGTTATTAATAAAGTTTTCAATTATGAAACTTTTCCAAAATCTGAAAAAATAATTGGATATAATTATAGTTAGAAAAAGGCAAAAAGATTTTTCTCTTTCAAGATAAATTACACCTTGCTGTTTGTAAAAAAAAACTAATTTTAGTTGCAATGTCTTAATAATATCTCAGATTAAAAATCCCCATTGCAACAATTTCAATCTCAAAATTTTAAAGATCAAAATTTAATAACTTGTAACATAACCCAATTTTTCTACTGAATTTCTCTCAACTAATACCAAAATCAACACAACAATTAATCCAAAATTTAAAGTGGAGAAAAGAAAATGGCTGATCAAGAACAACTTAAAATCCTTTCTCAAGGAGCTAAAATTTGGAATCAATGGAGAAAAAATCATCCAAATATAAAAATTAACCTTAGTAACGCCAAGCTTCCTCGAGTAAATCTCAAAAACGTTCATCTACATTTTGCCAACCTCAATGATGTGGATTTTCGCCTTGCTAATTTGAGTAATGCCAATCTTCATGATGCTAATCTGAATAATAGCGATCTTCATCTTACCAATCTCAGTAATGCCAATCTCAGTAATGCTAACCTTTTTGAGGCTTATTTATTTAATGCCAATCTCAGTAATGCCAATCTCAGTAATGCTGATTTCTTCAATGCCTACCTTAGTTATGCTTATCTTTTTAAGGCTGATCTGAGTAATGCCAATCTTAATCACGCTAATCTCACTCACGCTAATTTAAGTCATGGTAATTTAAGTCATGCTAATTTCAGTAATAGTAATCTTGGTCATATTAATTTAACAAAAGTAACGGCATTATCGACAAATTTTTCCAAAACTATTCTCACTGGAGCCTGTATTCAAGATTGGAAAATTGATAATAAAACTAACTTAGAGAAGGTGATTTGTGATTATGTTTACTTAAAGCAACTTCATTATAATATTAATAAATGCAGATGGACTTATGGCGATCGTCTTCCTGATGATCTTCATCAAAAATTTACTCCAGGAGAGTTAGTTAAACTATTACCCAAAATCTTAGAAAGATTTAAACAATATCACAAAAAACCACAATTTCAATCTCAAATATATGCAGAAAAATTAAATCCTATAAAAGTATATTCATAAAAATTCTTAAGAATCATTAATTGTTGAGGCAAGGTAAGTAAAAATTACTAATTGTGCTAGAATAGAGACAAGAAAACTATTATCCATGATAGTAGGAGGTTAATATGAAAACTAAAAATCTACACTTGGTTTCTATTTTCTACACTTTATGCCTCACAACTATTTTAGTCTTACATTGTGGAATAAAAATAGCTTTAGCTCAAAATCCTCAATCTGTTATAAATGGGATGTCTACACCCACAGCAGCCCAAAGATTTTTTGAGGAAGGAGATGAAATGATGGAAAGAGAAATAGATATTTTGGTTCATCCTGATATTTATTCTCATGAGAATATTCTTGAAATGAAAGGAATTAATCCCCAAAATATTCAAGAATCAGAACAACCCGAAACCATCAATGAGTTGCATGAAAGTAATCCCAAATCTGAAAATAACTAAGAAATTATCATAATCTTAATATCTTTTGTCAGCTTGTATATAATATATTAGTTGACAAATTCTTCTTTTCTTATTATAATAGGAGTTTTTGAACAATGTTTAACTGAATGTCAAGCAATATTAGGATTATGTCTAATTTAAAAATTTCTAAGATAACACCAGAATTATGGCGGGAATGGTTACAAAAATACAAAGTAATTACAGTTATTCGCTCTCCTGAAATATCTGTAGGCATGGCCATGGCTAAAGGGATGGCAGCAGGTGGCATTAAAATTATTGAAATTACTTGGAATAGTTATTGTCCAACTGAATTAATCGAAAAGCTAAGATTAGAATTACCAGATTGTTTAATTGGTGCGGGAACAATTTTAAATATGGATGATTTAAATGATGCTATAGCTGCTGGAAGTCAGTTTATATTTTCTCCTTATGTAAATAAATCACTAATTAAAGCTGCTAATGAAAAAGAAATTCCTATTATTCCAGGAGCACTTACCCCTACAGAAATCATAACAGCTTGGCAAACTGGTGCAAATTGTGTGAAAGTATTTCCTATTCAATCTGTAGGAGGAATAAATTATCTTAAAAGTTTGGCGGTGCCTTTAGGGGGAATTCCTTTGATTCCCACAGGAGGAATTACTTTAGAAAATGCTAAGGATTTTATTGATGCAGGAGCCATGGCTGTTGGGCTTTCTAGTAAGTTATTTCCGCCTCAATTAGTGGCAGCAAAAGATTGGGATGGAATTTCTCAATTAGCTAGGAAACTAATACAAAATCTCAATTTATAGTGTTCTTTATTTGAATTTTCTTCCCATCTCCCCATCCTTGATTAAGTAATAAGTAAGAAGTAATAAGATGTACTAAATTCTCCCAAGTCTCCCTTGTCTCAAGAAACTTCCCATCTCCCCATCTCCCCATCTCCCCATCTCCCCATCTCCCCATCTGTATTGCCTCCCAAGTCTTGTATTTCTGTCATTTCTCTTGATTACCAAGGCAAAGGTTTTCCATCCCATGAAAAAAAGCTTCCACTATCATTTTCTGTGAGATTATTAATAACATTAATTAATTGATTAACTGTTCGATCGACAGGGAACAATTTTTCAGGAGGAACATTTTTTTGAAAAGGTTTAGAAAGAGGAGTATCAGTAGTACCGGGGTGCAAATTTACCACAATAGTATGAGGAGTTTTTCGTTTGTATTCAATCGCTACCGTCTTCATAAACATATTTAAAGCTGCCTTAGAAGCACGATAACCGTACCATCCACCTAAGCGATTATCGCCAATACTTCCTATTTTAGCGGAAATGCTGGCAAAAATACTGGTTTCATTGTGACGAAATAAAGGTAGTAAATGTTTAGCTAATAAAACACTGGCAATACTATTAACTTGAAAGTATTTTATTAAATTTTCTGAGTTAATTTGTCTTAGACTTTTTTCTGGTTGTAAATTAGCTTCATGTAAGATTCCTACACAGTTAATCACTAAATGTAATTTATCAATATCCTTACTAATATATTGAATACCTTGAGATATTTCTGCCTCATTAGTAATGTCCATTTTTAAACATTTAATACCTTGAGTAGCTAATAATTTACTAGCGGATTCTTGATTTCTATAAGTGGCATAAATACCATGGATATTAGGAGATTGAAGCAGTTTTTCTACAAAGCCAAAACCAATTCCACTAGACGCTCCTACAATTAAAACATTGCCATTTTCTATATTATTAATCATAGATAAAAATTCTAATTACATTTGTTTATTCTAACATTAATAGCTAATAAATTTACCTAATATTTAAAAGTAGAATATTTCTAACCATTCTCAAATCTTTTCAAGTTTTTTATCAAAGCTCTATAAATCTTGGTGATTCATTATCAACTTCAATATTTAAATAGAATTAGTGAGATCCATATCCTTATAAAATTTTTATTCTATTAAGATTAAAATGTAGAATTTAAAATTATTTAAGAAATTAAGCTTGATAATTCAACATTAAGAATTGATAATCTATTAATTATTGTGTTAATTTACTTGGTATAAGTATTTTTTTTCAATTAGGAGTTCTGAATGTTTTTTAAAAATAGTTTGGCTATTCTTGTCACAGCAACTGCTTTGACTGGCATTATTAATCCAATTTTTGCATCTCGCGCTGTTGCATCTACCATCACTTTGAGTACACAATTCAACTCTGATGAAGGTTTTATAACTGGCAGCACGGATCCTGTTACTATTTCTGAGGGCATTTTGAGTGCTACTTTCAGTAGTGGACAACAACAAGAATTTTTCTTTCCTCCTGCCTATAACGTAGGCCCAGCAGGATTTATTTTCAATAATAACCCTCCTGCTAATACAGGTACAGTATTTGATACTATTGCTTCCACAGGGGATGCAGGTTTCATCGATTTTAATATTGGTGTTAGTGAAGTTTCATTCTTTGGAGCTAATCTTGCTAATGGACTAGGCACAACTGTTAATGTTTTCAGTGTTGATGGTGAATTACTAGATTCTGTCTTAATAAGTCAAGATAATATTAACCCTGCATTGGCTACAGAAGATCCTATCTTAACCACTTTTTCTTCAGATGATTTTGGTGGTGAATTGATTGGTAGTCTTGAAATCGATCTTCCAGGGCCTGCTGGAAATCCACCTTATGCTTTCTCTATTGATACTTTCAGTGCTACTGCTCCAGTTCCTGAACCTACAACAATTATCAGCTTATTATTATTTGGTGGAGTAGGTTTATTATCTAAACGCCAGAAAAAAGCTTAATAAAATCCATATTAAATAATTTCGGAGATGATTGAGAAGGAACTTTTTAGGCTCTTATTCTCAATTATTTTATTTTTAGTACCTTATCTCTACAATAAAAAAATAATTTAAAGAGTATTATTTTGAAGATATTTTTTTCCATAAACAAAATCTCTAATAGTTTCAATATAAAGCTTTCCTCCTATTATCACAGTATCATTATGTCTTCCAGAGGTAATTAATAGTAAATCTTTTTTCCCAGGAGTGGCTGCATAAAGTTCTTTACTCATATCTACCGAAACTATTTCATCTGCCGTTCCATGAATATAAAGAATAGGAACTTTTAATGATGGTACTTTTCTAAGAGAATCAAAGCGTTGAGTTAAAATCCAGTTCACTGGTAAAAATTTATATGTACCCAACTCCTTAATAGTTGCCTTAATAGATGTGAAAGTACCGTTAACTATTATACCTGCCATTTCTGGGTGTTTCACTGCTAAATCAATCCCAATGGCACCTCCCAAAGAATGACCATATATAAAAATATCTTCTGGAGGTATTTGTCTAATTGACACTAAGTAATTCCAAGCGGTTTCAGCATCTTCATATACACGGGTTTCATTGGGAAAAGGTCCGGTACTTAATCCATATCCTCGGTAATCTATAAGCAATACCGACATTCCTAAATCATGAAAAAGATTAGCTTCATGGACTAAATCCCCAATATTACTAGCATTCCCATGGAAATATAATAATACTGGAGCTTTATTTTTAGTTGAAGGTATCCACCAGCCGTGAATTTTACCTTTTGAAGTGTTAAGCCAAATCTCCTCATAATCCAAATTTAAATCTGCTGGAGTTGATTCTAAAGTGGAATCTGGGTAAAAAATTAGCCTTGTTTGCCATAACTTGATACCGATGCAAAGAGTAAAATAGGCAGCACTAAAGGTTAATAATAAAATAAGTAATTTCATAGGTAATTTTGAGAATGGCATTTGATATTGGGTTAATTAATCAGTTAATTCAAGAGATTTGTTCTATTTTAATATGGGTTTTTGTTAATAAAAATTAATCAAAGTATAGAGTAATAAATTTGCCATAAATTTGCCATAAATTTCCTATAAAAAAACTTTTTTCTAATTTCCATCCCCTGTTGAGGAATGAATAGTTGTTCTAAGCAATCAAAACAATTAATCTAACTAACTGTCATAACTCTCTATCAGATTAAGTAGCAGTAGTTAGAAATATTAGTAATTAGAAATATTAGTATTCAAAACAGCAACGAAAAATACTTAGATATCCCCTATCGGGGAAAAAATAATTAAAAATCTAAATTCAAAGAACTCATCAATAACTGTAAAGACTTGTTCCAATCCCCTTTTGGGTATAGCTATATTCTACATCGAGTTTTAAGAATTGTCAATACTCTATCTAAATACTAATTTTCTAAACAAACTATCAGAAGGCAATAACTCACTTTCCTAAAACACAATAGACAAGAGAAGATATTCAGAATTCCTCATTGGCGAATTCCGAATTTTACCTGTATTTATCTTTCAACTACTTATTACTTTTAACGCCTCGTCTTTTTTGTAATTGAAGATAGACATCTCGTAAACTAACATCATGGTAAGCCAAAGCCACAAGGGTATGATAAAACAAATCCGCCGCTTCACTAGCAATACCAACCTTATCATCATCCTTACAAGCCATAACTACCTCTGCGCCTTCCTCCCCAATCTTTTTAAGAATCTTATTATCCCCACCAGCAAACAACTTGCAAGTATAAGAATCCTCCACAGGATTTTCCAAACGATCGCGAATCACAGCATAAACTTCAGATAAAGTATCAGCAGAAGGAGGAATAATAGAATCATCCACCTGATGAAAACAACTACGCTCACCAGTATGACAGGCAATATCTCCAATTTGTTCAATACAAATCAATAAAGCATCGCTATCACAATCATAACGAATAGATTTAACTTTTTGGATATGACCAGAAGTCGCCCCTTTATGCCACAATTCTTTACGAGAGCGACTCCAATACCAAGTCTCACCGGTTTCAATAGTTTTTTGTAGAGATTCCCGATTCATCCAAGCCAACATTAAAACAGTGCCATCGAGATAATCTTGGGCAATAGCGGGCACTAAACCTTTTTCGTTATAACGAATCTGATCAATGGGCACAGAGAGAGATTTAAAGTTAGAAAAATTAGTAGATTTATTAACAGACATTGCGATAACCAAGTAAATGGTGATTAACTATTGTACAATAACTTACTCTCTGCTAAATTGAGGAGATTATTGTTGCACATTAAAGAATTTCCTGTCTCAACCAAGATGGAAATTGAAAACTAACAAGGCTATAACCCTATCACTAAAGGCATAATAGCTATTCTTAAGGAAATCGATATTCGTAAAATTTAACTCAAAATTCATCAGATAATAAACAAACACTGTCTGAAGATAAGACTCTAAAGATAAGGAGAAAAATCTTGATAAGCCAAAGTCTAAAAACAACAAAATCAGAAGAAATTTTTGCCGCTGCCAATAAATTAATGCCTGGTGGGGTAAGCTCACCTGTAAGGGCTTTTAAATCTGTAGGGGGGCAACCTATCGTTTTTGATAGTGTAAATGGAGCCTATGTTACAGACGTAGATGGCAATAAATATATTGACTATGTAGGCACTTGGGGACCAGCTATTTGTGGCCATACCCATCCAGAAGTAATAACTGCTCTTAAAGAGGCATTAGACAAAGGTACTAGTTTTGGTGCTCCTTGTGTTTTGGAAAATGTTTTAGCGGAAATGGTAATAGAAGCGGTGCCTAGTATTGAAATGGTGCGTTTTGTTAATTCCGGCACCGAAGCTTGTATGTCGATTTTACGTTTAATGCGTGCTTTTACTAATCGTGAAAAAATTATTAAGTTTGAAGGTTGTTATCATGGCCACGCTGATATGTTTTTGGTAAAAGCAGGTTCTGGTGTGGCAACTCTGGGTTTACCTGATTCTCCTGGAGTACCTAAAACAACTACTGCTAATACTTTAACTGCACCTTATAACGATTTGGAAGCGGTTAAGGCTCTTTTTGCGGAAAATCCTAACCAAATTGCAGGGGTAATTCTTGAACCTGTGGTGGGGAATTCTGGTTTTATTCAACCTGATGCTGGATTCTTGGAAGGTTTGCGGTTATTAACACAGGAAAATGGTGCTTTATTGGTATTCGATGAGGTAATGACTGGATTCCGAATTTCCTATGGTGGAGCACAGGCGAAGTTTGGGATAACACCAGATTTAACTACTTTGGGTAAGGTTATTGGTGGTGGTTTACCGGTGGGTGCTTATGGTGGCCGTAAGGATATTATGTCATTAGTTGCTCCTGCTGGCCCTATGTATCAAGCGGGTACTCTTTCTGGTAATCCTTTGGCTATGACTGCTGGGATTAAAACTTTGGAATTGTTACAAAAGCCTGGTACTTATGAAACTTTAGATGCTATTACGAAAAAGCTTACTGATGGTTTATTGAAACTTGCCTCTGATGCTGGACATCAAGTTTGTGGTGGGCAAATTAGTGCTATGTTTGGGCTTTTCTTCACTGATGGTCCTGTTAAAAATTATGATGATGCTAAAAAGTCTGATTTGGATAAGTTTAATCGTTACCATCGTGGGATGTTAGAGCGGGGTATTTATCTTGCTCCTTCCCAATTTGAGGCTGGTTTTACTTCTTTGGCTCATACTGATGCTGATATTGAAAAAACTTTGGCTGCTGCTAAAGAGGTTTTTTCTGAGATTTAATCTAAATTTATTCATTAAGTAATTAATTTTCATATTTAAACAAGTCTTATCTATATAATTTAGGTGAGACTTTTTAGTTGTTTTGGGTAAAATCAATTAAATAATAAACTTGGTTATCAATTTAAAATCACTTTTTTTTCTGCCAATACTCTTTCTTTTCCCGGTAATTAGCCACAGATTCAACCAAACCAATGGCAATAAAATTGGTTAACAAAGCCGATCGACCATAACTCATCCATGGAAGAGGAATACCTGTAATAGGAGCTAAACCAACAGTCATACATACGTTAACGGTGATTTGAAAAGCGATCATGGATAAAACCCCAATAGCAAGTAAAGAGCCAAAATTCTCCTTAGCATTACAAGCTACATAAAGCAATCGCATCAAAATCAACCAAAATACCAACAAAACTAAAATAGTGCCTATAAAACCCAACTCTTCCCCAACGGCAGAAAAGATAAAATCTGTATGTTGCTCTGGGACAAAATCTAATTGAGTTTGAGTGCCTGCACCGAAACCTCGCCCCCAAAGTTCCCCTGAACCAATGGCAATGCGGGATTGGATCAAATGATAACCACCTCCTAAGGGATCTTTTTCTGGATTAAGAAAGAGAGTCAAACGAGCTTTTTGATAATCTTTTAATAAACTCCAAAGAAAACCACCTAATTTACCAGCCATAAAATTACTCATAAAAGCCATAATAGCAGCTATACCTCGCCAAGGAAGAGTAAACCAAGCAATAAGGGTCATTAATGCTGCCCAAAATAACCAATATTGGAAGAATAAATTGAATAAAATTGCTGATACCATGGGTGAAACCATTAAGATTAACCAACCAGGATTCACATTAGCCCAATAAAGCATTCCTAAAGTAATTGCACCAAATACTAATGATGTACCTAAATCTGGCTGAATAAATACTAATCCCCATGGTACTGCTGTAATTGCCAACACTTTAATGACGGAAGGGAGGCTAGATACTTTAGCTGAATGTAAAATAGCGGCTAAGGTAATTATCAAACCGATTTTGGCAAACTCGGAAGGTTGAACATTAAAACCGGCGATGGTAATCCAACGTTGAGCACCTTTTGCAGTAGCACCGATTAAAATCACGGCTATTAAGGAAAGATTGGTCATAGCATAAACTACCCAATGCCATTGCAGGAGACTTTGATAACGCCATTTAGCTAGAGTCATCGCCAGAATTAAGCCAAGTATTCCCACAATCCAATGGCCAATGGCATAATTTGTGCTTTCATCGATTTCGCAAGAAGCAATGGTAAAACCGCCAAAGGTGGTGATGGCAACCACCAAGACAAGTAAAATCCAATCTATTTGTTGCCAATTCCTTAAAATTGACTTCCATTTTAAAATAGGTAAACTTTTTTGTAACATTATTTAGCTAAAGGCAAATACAGAAACTTTGGCTGCAATTTGAGAGGCGATTTTTGATAATGCTTTTGCTGATGCTGATTCGGGATTGGAAACGGTAATGGGCACACCAGCATCTCCTCCTTCTCTCAAAGTTATCTCTAGAGGGATACAACCAATTAAAGGCACTTGGAGTTCTTTGGAAGCTTTTTCCCCACCGCCGGAGCCAAATAAGTCATAGTTTTTTTCTGGCATATCTGGAGGAATAAAATAACTCATATTTTCTACTATTCCGAGGATATTGATTCCTAATTGTTGGAACATTTTTAAGCCTCGTCGGGAATCTACTAAGGAAACGGTTTGTGGTGTGGTAACAATTACTGCACCTGCCATGGGCACGGCTTGAGCTAGGGATAATTGGGCATCACCGGTACCTGGGGGCATATCTACGATGAGATAATCTATTTCACCCCAATCTACTTGGTAGAGAAATTGACGGATTACGCCATTGAGCATTGGCCCACGCCAAATTACGGGTTGATCTCGATCGATTAAAAATCCCATGGATACTAATTTGATTCCGTAGTTAAAAGCAGGTTCTAAAATGTCTCCTATAGGGCCTTGTTTTACTGCTAATTTTGCATCACTTAATCCCAACATTGTGGGGGTATTTGGCCCATAAATATCTGCATCAATCAGGCCAACTTTTGCTCCTTGAATTGCTAAAGATACAGCGACATTTACTGCTACTGTGCTTTTTCCTACCCCTCCTTTTCCACTAGAAATGGCAATAATATTTTTTACTCCGGGGATTGATTGTCGATCGGGTAGAGGTTTTTGTTGAGGAGTTTCTGCGGTGACATTGACGTTTACATCCACTATTCCTGGTAAGTTTTTGAGGGCTTTTTGACAATCTTCCACAATAAATTCTCGCAAAGGGCAAGCGGGTGTGGTTAAGACTAAAGTAAAGCTTACTTTTCCCTCATTAATTGTTACATTGCGAATCATATTTAGTTCTACTAAACTTTTTTGCAATTCGGGATCTTGTACTGGACGTAAGGTTTCTAAAACGGTGTTAATATCTACCATAATTTATGTTTAATTTAGCTAATTCAATAATGATTATTCTGTAACGATTTGAGATTAATTTTTTCCTCGGAATTTCAAGCAATTCTTTCAGCGGCATGGGCTAATTGTTGGGCTACACGAGCGGTATAAGGGCGAATTAACCACCACATTAAAGGAGATAACCATCCTCGTAGGGTTACTGAATATGAGATGTATGTTCCACATAAGGTTGATTCTACTTGATAAGTGATCCTCTGTTCAATTCCTGGAATGGCTAATACTCTAATACTTAAAAATTCTCGATCGCGGACATTTTCTACAAAAATTCTAATAGGAATAGGTATTAATCTTGTTACTACTTGATATATTAAACCTGGTTTGGGTATTAAGCCAAGGGGAACATTTGTTTTTGAAAAAAGAGGATGCCAAGAAACATCGGCAATATTGATTAGTTTGTACCAGAGAATATCTAGAGGTGCATTGCTGATTACTCGATAAGTTTTGAAGAGAGAAAATTGACAAAAAAGTTTACCTTCTCCACTAAAAAATTTAAAGGAAAAATTTAGAATCATGATCTACCTCCTATCTAGCTTCTATTATTTACTTAGACAAGTTTATTACTTTGAAAAAATTTTCTAAATATAGTTTTATGAACAGTTTTGGTTTTACAAATTTTGTTAAATTGTTAAAATATAATTTAAATTTAATTAAAAGATATATTAAGGTACTACTATAATTTCTGCTCCGATTAATTTATTTTAAAACAAAAACTATGGTTGCTATAAATACAGAAGAAAGTAAATCATCAGTATCTTCTCTACCTCCTGCTGATGCTAAAACTAGAGTTAGGGATTTTGTTAAAGAGCTTCAAGATGGAATTTGCAACAAGTTAGAAGAAGTTGATGGTATTAGTAAGTTTAAAGAAGATCTTTGGGAACGTGAAGAAGGGGGCGGTGGCCGTACCCGAGTAATTTCTGATGGTGGAGTATTTGAACAAGGTGGTGTTAATTTTTCTGAAGTTTGGGGCAAAGAGCTTCCACCTTCTATTTTAAAACAACGTCCTGAGGCTGAAGGTCATGAATTTTATGCCACTGGTACTTCGATGGTGCTTCATCCCCGCAATCCTTATGTGCCTACAGTTCACCTGAATTATCGTTACTTTGAAGCAGGCCCTGTATGGTGGTTTGGTGGTGGAGCGGATTTAACTCCTTATTATCCTTTTGCTGAGGATGCTGCCCATTTTCACCGCACTTTGAAGGCGGCTTGTGATAAGCATCATTCTGAGTATTATCCTGTGTTTAAGCGTTGGTGTGATGAGTATTTTTATCTGAAGCATCGCAACGAAACTCGTGGAGTTGGGGGTTTGTTTTTTGATTATCAAGATGGTCAAAATGCTTTATATCGCGGTCCTCATGCTGATAAAGCTGCGGCTGCTTATAGCGATAATTTGGGCACTGTAAAGTCTCGTTCTTGGGAGGAGTTATTTGCTTTTATTCAGGACTGTGGATGGGCTTTTTTACCTTCTTATGTGCCTATTGTGGAAAAACGCAATAAAATGGAATATGATGAGCATCAACGTAATTTCCAGCTTTATCGTCGTGGGCGTTATGTTGAGTTTAATTTGGTTTACGATCGTGGTACAATTTTTGGTCTCCAAACTAAGGGCCGCACGGAATCTATTTTGATGTCTTTACCTCCTTTGGTGCGTTGGGAATATTGTTATCAGCCTGAGGCTAATTCTCCTGAAGCTGAACTTTATGAAACTTTCCTTAAGCCTCAAGATTGGGCTAATTGGCAAGGTGCTTAATTTATTAATTTGTTGTAAATTGTAAGCAGAATAATTTGTAAACAGATTTGGAAATAGGATCGTCAACAGTAACTAATGGGGTGGTAACTAATACCCGCGTTCGTTTAATCGGTGATAATTATAGAAGTATAAGGAATATTCCAAAAGCGTGGCAAGATCAGGAATATCGTAGACAGAGTCTTACTTATTACTTATTATTTATTACTTGATATAATGGGTGCATCCTCTGGGCCTGTACGATCCTCACAGTTAATAAGTATATATATAATTACTCTATAATTACTATGGCTTCTAGTTATTCTTTTGATATTGTGAGCGATTTCGATCGTCAAGAGTTGGTTAATACTATAGATCAAACTGAGCGGGAAATTAAAAGCCGTTATGATCTTAAAGATAGTGATACAACTCTAGAATTGGGTGAAGATGTCATTACTGTAAACACTAATAGTGAGTTTACTTTGGAATCGGTTCACACAGTTTTACGAACTAAGGCTGCTAAACGGAATTTATCTCAGAAGATTTTTGAATATGGGAAGGTGGAATCTGCTAGTGGGAATCGGGTTCGTCAGGAAATTACTCTTAAAAAGGGGATTAGTCAAGAAATTGGGAAGAAAATTACTAAGTTAATTCGGGATGAGTTTAATAAAATTCAAGCTTCGATTCAAGGTGATGTGGTTCGAGTAACTAGTAAGTCTAAGGATGATTTACAGTTGGTAATTCAAAGGCTGAAACAAGAAGATTTGCCTATTCCTTTACAGTTTACTAATTATAGATAATTATAACTAAAATATGTCTTTGAAGTATTTAACCATCAATATTAAAATTCTGGAATTATTAGAAATAATCGTGAGGATCAAACTATATAACTTTAACCTATGGGTAAAATAGTATTGATTCCATCAGCAATAAGCTGTATGGCAATTGCTAAAATAAAGAAACCTAATACTCGGTTAAATGCTCCTACCCCTTTTTTGCCTAAAGTTCTAATAATAGGTTCTCCTAAAACCAAGGAAAAATAAAGAATAATTCCTAATAATCCGATTCCCATAAAACTACCAAAGTAATTAGTTAATTGAGGATTTTTAGCTGCTAAACCAATCACTATGCCGATGGCTCCCGGCCCACTTACAATAGGAATAGCCATAGGAATAAAAGAGATATCCTCTCCAAAAGTAGCTTCCTCAGTTTCCGAGGTAGTTAATCTCTGACGAAATGTAACCATTTCCCATGCTGTGTGAGCGGCAATTAAACCTCCAGCAATTTGCAAGACTCCTAGAGAAATCCCAAAAAAATCAAGAATTAATCTGCCTGCAACAAAAAAAATAGTTAACACTACTACTACATTTATAGCTACTTGTCTTGCTTGACGACTTCTTTTTTTAGGGCTATTATTTGGAGTCAGACTATAGAATATAGGTACCGCACCTACTGGGTTGGTAATGGGTAATAATGTTAAAAAAGTTGCCAGTGCATAAGAAAGTAACTGGTAAATCATAAAAAAAAATTCTTTTTATTATAAAAATAATACTTGAACTAGATTAATGATGGTTTTAAAGCTATTTTAAGAATAAAGTTATATTTATTGCTAGTTTTTTTAATGACAATAAAAACTAACGATAAAAAGGATCTGAACCTATACTCCATTCGTGTTTTAAGAATTCTTGATACATATTTTCTCTAATTATCATTTGTTCGTACAAGTAAACCAAATACTCTTGTGCTTGTTCTCTAGATAGTTTTTTAACTTGATCAGCAAATATTCTTTGATTTAATTCTTGTTCTAATGAAAGTTGTATTGATTCACTCATGGTTAATTTATCCTTGCTTCTTTGTTTGTATCTTTATAAACTAATGTAACAAAATTTAAATTGTTTTAACAAAGTCTTGACAAGGTGATTGAGTAGTGATATCCGTACGAGGTTAGAGTTGAGACTGAAGGTAATCATAGTTATATAATGTCATTTTTATTTAATAGTGACAGAGATGGAAAATAGGAAGAATGGGAGGAATGGAGAGGAATGGGAGAATGGGAGAATGGGAGATGGGGAGATGAGGGAGTTTGAGTTAGAAGAGTGGGGAAAATAAATTTTGGTAATTATTTTAGATTTAAGATTTTTCAACTTTATTATTGTTAAAGACAAAGGTGTCTATTGGTATTAAAGAAAAATGATATTAGATGCAACTTTTACCTTTAGATGTCAATTTAATTAATTATCAGATCTCAAAGCCCATGCTAAAAATCGTTCAGTATAATACAAGGCAAACTGATTACTAATACCAGAGAATATAGCATCAAAAGCGTGCTCACCCCAAGGAATTTCTAACAAAACGGCAGTATTTTGATTTTCAAGGAGTTTGTCATAAAGCTGCCTGCCATATTTTGCTTCTACGATGGTATCTTGACGAGGATAAATTAGAAGAGTAGGGGGAAGATTAGACTTAACATAATTAATAGGAGAAGCTTTTTTGTACATATCGACCAATTCTTCAGAACTTCCTCCTAAAAAATCTTGGAGAATTGCACGGGTATTTATAGGATCGGGGAAAGGAGGAGTTTCGTATGCTTGAAGCAAATCCACTGGCCCATAATAATTTATCAGCCCTTTAATATTGATAGTAGGTTGATCCCAAGCCGCAAGTGTCGCCAAATGAGCACCAGACGATCGACCCATCAAACATATACGATGGAGATCCACTTCCAAATCTTTAGCATTATTTTGAATGTAATTAAAAGCAGATTTTACATCTTCTAACTGCTTAGGAAAGCGATATTTAGGAGCATGACGATAATCAATAGCTATAACGGAATAACCTTGGGCTGCCATATAACAGCTAAATTTATCATCATCATCAGGGGAACCTTCTTTCCAAGCCCCACGGTAAAGGAGAATCAGGCTTGGATAATTGCCTATTGGTAAAGGCCGGTAAAGATTCAATTTGAGTTCCATATTATCAGGATTAGCAAAAATAATACCCCGATTAATACGAACTTCTTTGTCAGAAATACCTCGAAAAACATCACTTAAAATAAAAGCATTAGGGCGCATTTTTTCCTGTAGTTCTTTAGAAATCTTATTTAGATAATCTTTACCTAACTTTGCTTCCATTTCAGCAGTAAATTGTAACTCTGCATCTTGTATTTGGATAATAGGAATTATACTTAATATTAAACTAAGTCCACTAAAAATTAGAATTAAACTAAACCACCAGCTTTGGTTAAATCTCAAAATAGAGATTATTAATGGAATTAAATTGAAAATAATTAACCATGGACTAACTTCTGGTGCACCAACTCTGAATCTATAAAGGAAAAAAATAGGTGCAGGAACAACAATCCAGCAACTAAGTAATAAACCTATTCCAGCCAAGAGTAAACTAAATAATAAAACCACAAATTTCAAAATCCTAAAAACCTATAATCAATTGTATTATAATAAACCAAACACCATTAACCATTGTAAATAAAATTATGGCAACCCTAGTAGATAAAATAGCATTAGTTACAGGCGCAAGTCGAGGCATTGGTAAAGGTATTGCCATTGGCTTAGGAGAAGCAGGCGCAACTGTATATATTACAGGGCGTAGCTTAAATTCATCTAACCCTGGAGAAGGAATTTCAGGCACTCTTATGGAAACCAAATTGGAAGTAGAAAAAGCTGGGGGTAAATGTATTCCTGTGCAAGTAGATCATAGTAATGATGAGGAAATAAAATTACTCTTTGAGCGCATTAAAGAAGAACAAAATGGGAAACTTGATATTTTAGTTAATAATGTTTACTCAGGAGTAAAAGCATTAAGAGATGCTTATCAGAAACCTTTTTGGACTTGTGATGCAAATCTTTGGGATGCTATTAATAATGTTGGTTTACGTAGCCACTATATCACTAGTATTTTCGCAGCAAAGATGATGACTGAAGCTAAAAAAGGAGTTATTTTTACTATTTCGTCTTGGGGAAGTATGTCTTATATTTTTAGTGCAGCTTATGGTGCAGGAAAAACCGCAAAAGATCGCTTAGCAGCAGATATGGCAGTGGAATTAAAACCATATAATGTAGCTTCAATTTCCATTTGGCCGGGAATTGTTGGCACAGAAAATATTACTCGTTTTGCTGCGGAAGTAGATGAAGGTGAAAATAATGGGATGTTTGCTTCTCGATATAATTGGGAAACTCCTTTATTTACAGGAAGAGCAATCGCTGCTTTAGCGATGGATTCCAAAATTATGAATTATACAGGTAAGCTTAAAATTGTAGCTGAGATTGCAGATAAATATAATTTAGTGGATAAAGACGGAAATCGTCCTGCTTCTTTGCGTTCTTTAAGATTTATACTTCCTATGATTTTACCTTTTTTACAAAAAAATCCATGGTTAGTTCCTAATATTAAATGTCCTTGGTTTTTATTACTGTGGTTTGCTTTGAAATCTCCTCAAATTTAACTTGGAAAAAATTAATAATAAATGACACAATTACATGAAGCTATTGTTTTAATAACTGGTGCAGCTGGTGGATTTGGGAGAGAATTTACCCGACAATTATTGCAAGCAGGTAGTCATTTAATCCTCACAGATTTAAATAAAGCGTCTATTGAATCCCAAGTAGCGCAAATTCAAAAAGAAATAACTACAGGAAAAGTGATTGCTTGTTTAGAAATTGATCTCTCAAACCGTGAAGGTTGTTATCAACTTTATGAAAAAGTGAAGGCATTAGAAGTACCCATTGATATTTTGATTAACAATGCTGGAATAGGATTATTTGGCAGAATGGATGAAATCCCTGCCTATGAATGGGAAAAATTGATGGAGGTAAATCTTATGACACCTATGTGTTTAAGTACTCTGTTTGTAGCTGATATGATTGCGCGTCAAAAAGGACATATTGTCAATATTTCCTCTATAGCTGGTTGGATTCCTTCACCAGGCATGGCACATTATTCTACCAGCAAATTTGGTTTGCGAGGTTTCAGTGAAGCACTTTTGAAAGAGGTGAAAGATTATAATGTCAAAGTTACCGCAGTATATCCTTTTTTCAGTCGTACACCTATTCTCGACTCAAAACGTTATGGAAGTTTAGCCGAAAATTCTCAGCCAATACCTCAAAATTTAATATCTAATCCTGCTGATATTATTGAAAAAACTATTCAAGCAATTATTTTTGATGGAGAATTTGTCTTCCCTGACAGAATAGGAAACCTTCTCCATCTTCTCAAAAGATATTTTCCCAGTTTGTTAGACTGGATTTTAGCAAGAAAATAAATCGTAAAAAACAGTGAAATCTATCCAAATAAATCAAAATAATTATACTCAAGATAGTAATCCTCAAATAAAAGACTCAACTTCTGATAAACAATTAGTCATTGGAGCAGGTTTTGTAGGATTAGGAATGGCTCAAGCTCTCAAACAAGCGGGTATTCTTTACCATCAAGTGGAGGCCAGTGATAATATAGGAGGCAATTGGTATCATGGAGTTTATCAATCTGCTCATATTATTTCCTCAAAAAAAGTAACTCAATTTACTCATTTCCCAATGCCAGAAACCTATCCAGATTTTCCAAGTGCCCAACAAATGTGGGATTATTTAAAAGCTTTTACCGATGCTTTCAATTTATGGGAAAATATTGAACTCAATAAAACAGTTAATTATATCAAACCAGTGGCAAATAACCTCTGGGAAGTAACTTTTAATGACGAAGAAAAACGTATTTATAAAGGCATAATAATCTGTAATGGACATCATTGGTGCAAAAGATTTCCTGAGTTTCAAGGTAAATTCTCAGGTAAAATTATTCATTCCAAAGATTACAAAGGAGCACAACAACTTCAGGAAAAAAAAGTTTTAGTTATTGGTGGGGGAAATTCCGCTTGTGATATAGCAGCAGAAGCTGGCCGAGTTGGTTATAAGAGTGTTTTAAGTTTACGAGAATCTGTTTGGTTTATTCCTAAATCTTTTGCAGGAATACCTCTTACTGATCTGATCTCTGGTTGGATGCCTGAATGGTTTCAGCGTTTAATAACCTATGGAATTATTAGATTAACATTTGGCAAACACGAATATTATGGTATGTCAACTCCTAAATATCGTATTTTTGAAAAACATCCTACCTTAAATAATGAAGTACCTTACTATATTAAGCATGGCAGAATTAGAATTAAACCTGTTGTTAAATCTTTAAAAGATCAATATGTTGAGTTTATCGATGGTTCTCAAGAGGAATTTGATTTAATTGTTTGTGCTACTGGCTATCATGTAAGCTATCCTTTTTTACCTTCGGAATTACATAGAGTAAAAGGTTCTATTGTACAATGCTATGCAGGTTCTTTTATCGAAGACTATAAAGGAATTTATTATATTGGTTGGGGGCAGGCAAGGGGAGGAGTTGGTTCTCTCATATCGGCTTATGGACCAATTTTTGCTCGATGTCTCCAGTTACAGGATGAAATTAATGTGCCTCTTGGTTTAGTTTTTAAGGAAATGGGATTATCTTTACCTAATACTCATCTGAGCGATCCTCATCATACTCTTAGACAGCTAAAACTATTGAAGTTTTTATTTAATTTATTAGTGAAAAAAGCACATTCTGTTGATAGTAAATATCCTGAATTTTGTAATAAAATCCTAAAATAGAATATAATTAGGATTTTATTAATAAATATTTTCTATCAATAAAAAATAAAGTTTTCGTGATTTTTAAAAATTGATCGGATATTTAAGCTAATTAAGCTATAATAGATAGACAAAACACTAAGAGATTATAGAAAGAAATGATTTTACCAGGAGCAACAGTTAAAGTAATCAATCCAGATGATACGTACTACTGCTTTGAAGGTTTAGTTCAAAGAGTGAGTGATGGCAAAGCAGCGGTTTTATTTGAAGGAGGAAACTGGGATAAGTTAGTAACCTTTCAACTTTCAGAATTAGAAGCTGTAAATTAATTCCTAGGAAAAAATAATGGAGAAATAACTCCCTAACAAAAAATTTCTAGAGTAATAATTTTAATTATTACTTATTAATTATTACTTGCTAATTATTAATTATTACTTGTTACTTAAACTATGCGTCTTCCCTTACCTCAATTTGCCACAGATAGTACCAATCCTCATCGCATTGCCGAAGTAATTGAAACCACTACAACTGAATTTTTGGCTCAATGTATTGAACCAGAAGAGTTAGATTACCCAAGAATGCCCCCTTTTGGGAGTTTTGTTAAATCTCTAGATGAAGAATCAGGTAATAAAATTATTGGTATAGTTACTTATGTAACGACATCTCCTATTGATTCCGTCCATCGAGTAAGAGCGTTAGGATTATCTTTATCAGAATTGCGCCAACAACAACCCCAAATTTTCGCAATGCTTAAAACTGAATTTTGCACAACAATAGTAGGTTTTGAAAGTTTTGAGAATTCTAATAATGGAAAAGAACCACAAAAAGGCACTTTTTCTCAGTATATTCCACCTAGACCTCCACAAATTCACCAAGCCGTTTATAGTTGTAAACCTGAAGAAATTATTCGTTTTAGTGATAAATTAGACTTTTTACGTATTTTATTACAAACTAAAACTACGCCTCCAGAAGCTTTAACCGCCGCCGTAATCAGAAGAATTTATCATTTGAGAAAAAATGATCGTGATTGGTTAATTCAAGCAGGTAGAACTTTAAGTATTTTGCTCAAGAATGATTATGATTGTCTTAAATATATTCTTAGTCAAATTCATCTTTAGCTATTATTCTATAGATTCGGATTCAAGTTTTTCCTTTTCTATTTGAAGACTTTCTTCCAATTCCTGAAGTTGTTCTCTACGAGTTTCGATTTCTAGACGTATTCGAGTTAAATCTTGAGTTTGTACAGTTAATTCTTGTCGCCATTGTTCTACTCTTGCTTGTTCTTCTTCCACAAATTGAGGAGTTATTGCCCATTTGGTTAAATATTTTTGTACTAAATCTAACACCCAATCTCTTGCCTCTTTAATGCTTATAATTTCCCAGTTTTCATTTAGTTCTACGATCGTCAATAAACCTTCATTAAAATGATATATTCCCTCCAAAGGAACAAATTTTGATTGGCACAGTTTCCAGGTATTTTCCGATTGTTGAGAAGCTAATAATTCTATTTCTAATTGGCCTGAATGGAGATTTTTTTTGACTTGAGCTAAATGCAACATAGCTAAATTGATGGTAATAGATGGGACTAAGCAATAGAATTAATTATAATTGACAATTAAAAATTAAATCATGATCATTAATAATAAAGAATCTTTGAAGAATCCATACTTGAAAGGGCAAAAAATTTACCAAACTTGATACTAAATCCTCAAACTATTCTATTTTTTCATGGTTACAATCAAGTTTTCAAAAATACAAATATCTCCTCAGGATTTGTTTGCCAGAATTGAATAAAAACAAGATAGAAGCCCTATCTATAAATAATTAAATATAGTTGGGCTAAATTCACACTAATTTAGTAATTCCAGACGATCGCGAAGAATTTGTGCTTGAGTTTGAGCTTCTGCCAAAGAATCTTTTGCAGCTTGGATCACTTCTTCAGGTGCCTTGCTAATGAATTTTTGATTATTAAGACGGTTGCTTAGAGAATTAACTTCAGCTTCGACTTTGGCCAAATTTTTCTCCAGTTTGGCACGAAGCACATCGATATCTACAACTCCTTGTAGAGGTATTAAAACTTGAACTGTACCAACCACACCTGCAATTGCCCCTTTTAATTTTTCTTTTAAAGTAGGTGTAATGGTTAATTTTTCTACCTTGGGTAAATCTTGAATATAAGCTCTGCCTTTTTCTAAAATAGTTCTTTCTTCTTGGTTTTCTGACTGTAAAATCACCGGAATTTTTATTCCTGGTTTCATATTTACAGATGCTCGCAAGTTACGAATGGTGTAAATTGCACCAATTATTAGTTGAAATTCTTCTTCTAATTTAGTATCGATTAAACTTTTTATTTCTTTTGATTTGGATACTTGAGTATCTTTGTTAGAAATTAGATGTTTTTGGTTTGAATTCTCAGAAATATTAGATTTTTTATCGGATTTACCGAAAGTATTATCTTTAATATTATCAATGATTTCTCTCAACTCTCCACGATTTTTCCCTAACAATAAATAGCGGAAGAAAAACCAAACACTATATCCTAAACCAATTAATCGGAAAGTTGGGGATACTAAAGGAATCTGATGAATGGTAATAAATACTGTTGATATTACTCGAATAGCGATTACAGCAGCAATAAATGTTATGACTACAAAGACACTAGGGATAATCCATTTGGAATATTGATCTATAAATCCTAATAGTATTCCTAAGCTTTTTTGCCATAAACTAGGTTGTTCTGTTTCTTTTTTATCTTTGTTCCCTGTATCTCCTTTAATTTTGGAAGATAAGTCGAAAACCATTTCATTTAAACTAGGTTTTAACAGTTCATCTACTTTGGGATAAGGTTGTAATGCTAAAGATAAATCCTCTTTTTGAGTTAAAGTATGCCAGATTTCCTCTGTTACATGAGGCATAAAAGGATGCAATAATTTCAGTATTCCTTCTAACACGTATCCTAAAGTCTGTTGAGCTACTAAACGGGAACTAGAATCACTATCTTTACGCAAGCGAGATTTCACTAATTCAATATACCAGTCACAAAAATCTCCCCAAATAAATTCATAAATTCCTTTGGCTGCTTCTCCTAATCCATAATTGTCTAAATAATCTCTACTTTGTTTGACTACTTGATTGAAACGGGATAAAATCCAACGATCACATTCTTCCAAAAGTTGGAGATTAGGTGTACCCAAGTGATCTGGAGATTTACCATCAAGATTCATCATCACGAAACGAGCAGCATTCCAGAGTTTATTGGCAAAGTTTCGGGAGGCTTCCACTGATGGGGATTCGTCTTTTTCTCGATCGTATTGTAAAGTAATATCTTGGCCTGCACCTGCTACTTCTTTAATTAAGGTATAACGGAGAGCATCTGTGCCGTATTTATCGATGAGTAACAAGGGATCGATGCCATTTCCTGCGGTTTTGGACATTTTTTTACCGTTTTCATCCCTTACAAGTCCATGAATGTAGACATCTTTAAAAGGCATTTCATTGGTAAAATGACCTGACATCATAGTCATTCTGGCTACCCAGAAGAAAATAATATCAAAACCGGTGACTAAGTTAGTAGTGGGAAAATAAGTTTCTAATTCTTTAGTTTCATCTGGCCACCCTAAAGTGGAAAAAGGCCACAAACCTGAAGAAAACCAAGTATCTAAAATATCAGTTTCCTGCTCTAATTTCACATTTTCCCCATATTTGGCTATGGCTTTTCCTTGAGCTTCTTCCTCATCGTAAGCTACAATAAATGGAGTATTATCGGTAATTTCATTATTGGTTTCACTAATGACATACCATGCAGGAATTTGATGCCCCCACCATAGTTGACGTGAAATACACCAGTCTTTGAGTTTCACTAACCAATCTCGATAGACTTTATGCCAACGCTCTGGTACAAATTTGGGTGAGTTATTTTCATCCAATTCTGTTAATGCTTTCTTGGCTAGAGGCTCTATTTTCACAAACCATTGGGTCGAAATAAAGGGTTCTACTGGAACTTTTCCTCGATCGCTATAGGGTACACTATGACGATAATCTTCTATTTTTACTAAAACTCCTTCTTCTTCTAGGCGTTTTACGACGTTTTTTCGTGCTATAAAACGATCTTGACCTGCAAATTCTCCTCCATTTTCGTTGAGAGAACCATCTTTATTGAGGATATTAATAAATGGTAACTGATGACGTTTTCCCATTTCAAAATCGTTAGGATCGTGAGCGGGAGTTACTTTAACGCACCCTGTTCCAAATTCCGAGTCTACTAATTCATCGGCGATAATTGGGATTTCCCGATTCATAATTGGTAATGTCAGGGTTTTACCAATGAAAGATTTGTATCGATCGTCATTAGGATTAACTGCTACTGCTGTATCACCCAACATAGTTTCAGGGCGAGTGGTTGCTACTTCTAGGAAACCTTCTCCATTGGTAAGAGGATAACGGAAATGCCATAGATGGCCGTCAACTTCTTTGTTTTCTACTTCTAAATCTGAAACAGCGGATTGAGATTCAGGGCACCAGTTAACTAAGTATTTCCCCCGATAAATTAATCCTTCTTCATAGAGAGTGACAAAGGCTTTTTTTACCGCTTGACACAAATTGTCATCGAGGGTAAACCTTTCCCTAGTCCAATCGGCAGATAAACCTAGGCGTTTTAACTGATTAACAATGGTATCACCTGATTGATGTCGCCATTGCCAAGCCCTTTGGAGGAATTCCTCCCTACCTAAATCGAAACGAGTTTTACCTTCAGCTTTAAGCTGTTTTTCAATAACCGTATGCACTGCAATACTGGCATGATCGGTTCCTGGCAAACAGAGAGTATTTTTCCCTAGCATCCGGTTGTAACGCACTAAAGTATCGATGAGGGATGCTTCAAAGGCATGGCCCATATGAAGACTTCCTGTGACGTTGGGAGGTGGGATGGCGATGCTGTAGGATTCACCATCTAGGTTAGGGTTGGCTTTGAATACTAGGTTATCTTCCCAGTATTTTTGCCATTTACTTTCTGTTGTTTTAGGATCGTATTGAGTTGGTAAATTAGTTGTATCTGTATTTGTGTTTGTAGTTGTCGTCATTAAGATTACTTTTATTATATTACAGGCTAATTTATGCTTAATTGAGATATTTTAGTTCAATTTTGCTCTATTTATATTGTCTTATCCCTAATTTAAAGATTCTTTTGGGGGATGGTTTCTATGTCTTTTTTTAATGGATTTAATTGTTATTTGGCTTAAATTATAACTGAGTTACTATGGAGCTTGAGCTTTATATCTACTATATTATACTAATATATTTCAATCTTGAATTTTGTGGTATTAATGATTTATCTTAATAAAGTTATCTAGGCCAAATTTCAATTGCTATTTTGGCTAAGTATTCTGCTCTATCTTTAATTTGTTCTTCATTCCAAGTCTCTATTTGCCTAAAATATTGGTTCATAGATAAATTACTCTTTCTTAATAATGGTAATTTTGCATTAAAAGGTTTATTGGATAATTCAGAATTGTAACCAGTTAAAGTAAGATTTCCTAGTGTATTACCCAATTCTTTCTGAATTTTATTAGCATTTTCTCCTATATATTTTATCCATTCTTTATTTAAGGTTTGAGGCATAATATGTTCAATATTAATCTTTGATGAATCTAGCTTGACCTTTTCCTTACTTCTATATGATTCTTCTATGCTTTCTAGAATTAACCTAACTCTAGGAATATAAGTTTTTGTATAGATGCTTTTCTCAATAATACATTGTTTAAACTGATCATCATCAGGCCAAGTTTGGTTTTTATCTAAATTTGTTAAAACTTCATGAACTGTTTTGACTATATCATTATCATCTTCTTTTTTTAGAATATCTTCTACTTTTTTAAAAAAAGCTTTGCATTACATTAGGCAAACTTTTTGTAGATAAATTTGCAAAAAAACGTCGAAAAAATAAGATTCTAAATAGATAAGAATTTGCTTAAATTCCTGTAAAGAGATTTCTTCCCTATCATATATTTTCTAACTTTGATGTTGTTTCATCATTAGACCTCTTGCAAAACTATTTTTATGTTATGATTAAGGTTTGGAAACTTTAAGATAAACTAATATCTCGAAGTACTTTTTCTACTTTCCGAATTCCGAATTCCGAATTCAGACTTCTGCAAGAAGTCTATTGAGTCGTCTTGGCAAATAGTACGATCTTCTTCCTCAAGATTAGGATGATTCATAAAGTACCCCTCTAGCCAATTACAACTTTTGACAATCAAACTCTCCAAATCGTTGAGATTTTCCAAATTCCACAAAATTATAGTATCATCATGACTAGCAGAAGCAATAATTTTACCATCTGGACTAAAATTAAGCCCATGAATTAAATCTTCATGTCCTCGTAAAATTGTTATTAGACTTCCATCAAGAGAATCCCATAATCTTATAGTTCGATCTTCACTGGAAGAAGCGATAATTTTACCATCTGGACTAAAACTAATACCCTGAATCTTGTCAGTATGGCCAAATAAAGTTTGCTTTAGAGTCCCATCAAGATTCCAAAGTTTTACAGTTCGATCGTGACTAGCAGATGCAATAGTCTTTCCATCAGGGCTAAAAGTCGCAGCATGAACCCAATTAGTATGTCCCTTCAAGGTTTTTATCATACGACCATTTTCACTCCATAATCGAACAGTTTGATCGTGACTGGCTGAGATAATATATTTACCATCAGGACTGAAACTAGCCCTATGGACAACATCAGTATGTCCTACAAGAGTTTTAAGTAAATCACCTTTAAGATTCCAGATTCTAACAGTATTATCTCCACCACAGCTCACCAATCTTTTACCATCTGGACTAAACTCAACACAGTATACTCGCCCATTATGACCTGTTAAAGTATTAATAAGCTTCCCATCACGATTCCATAACTTGATAGTCCCATCCCAACTAGCAGATGCTAAAATCTGACTATCAGGACTAAATCTAATAATGTGGATTAAATCTGTGTGTCCTTCCAAAGTGTTCAGTATCGTACCATCGAGTTGTCGTAATTTAATCAAATTATCTTGACCCCCAGAAGCCATGAGTTGTCCATCAGGACTAAAGGCAACATCATAAACATCTGCCTTAGGATCATACAATCTATCCAACAAAATACCATTGCGCTGCCAAATTTTAATTGTCCCATCGGCACTAGCTGTAGTAATAGTTTCTCCATCAGGACTAAAGCTAAAATCGTAAATTCCATCTTGATGTCCTTTAAAAGTTTGCTGTAGAGTACCATTAGGATTCCATAATTTGAGGATAGTATCACCACCTCCAGAAGCGATCGTATTTCCATCAGGGCTAAATTTCACTTGGTAGATAACATTTCCCTCAAAAATTTTAGCCAAAGAAACACCTTCAAGATTCCAAAACTGGATTGTTCCATCATGGCTGCCAGCTGCTATGATTTGACCATCAGGGCTGAAATTTACACTCAAAACTGGTTGATTATAACCTCTAATAGTTCTCAATAAATTACCATTGCGACTCCAAAGTTGAATAGTATTTCCACTAGCTGAAGCTATCATTTCTCCATTTGGGCTAAAAGTTAGATTATGAACTTCACTGTTATTATCTGCCTTTAACTTTTGCAACAGCTTTCCCTTTAGATTCCAAATTCTAATCGTACCATCGGCACTACCGGAAGCAATCACTTGATTATCTGGACTAAAAGCAACAGTATAAACTTTATCAGTATGTCCTATTAATACTTTTGCTAAACTACCATCAAGATTCCAAAGTCTCACTGTATTATCAGCACTAGCTGAAGCAAGAAGAGATCCTGTGGGACTAAATTTAACTTGATAAACTTCATCATCATGGCCCTCCAAATTTTTGCGAACTGAACCATCAAGATTCCAAAGTTTAATAGTTTTATCTCCACTGGCAGAAGCAAGGGTTTGGCCATCAGGACTAAAGCTTACCCCATAGACAAAACTTTTATGTTTTTCAAGGCGGTTTTTTTCCCGAATACCATAGAGTGATTCTTGAAGAGTATTCACAACTAATTTTTTCAGATTATCATCTTTTTCTTGCCATCCTGTTTCCTCAAGTACAAGGCTAGCCTTTAAACTGGTGACTAAAGCTTCAAAGCCATTGCCAGAAGAAGAGAGTAACTGTGCTGATTGACTTTCCGCTCTAAGAGTTTGTCTCAGGGCAATTATACGCTGTTGTTCTGCTTGAAACCAATTCCATGTTGCTACTCCAGTAGCCATTAAGGCTATTAATAAACCACCACAAAGCCACTGAATGGCACGACGCTTAAGCTTTTTTCTGATAATTTTACTTCTATTGCGCCAAAGAACACTGGCTCGGATAAATGATTCACTATCTTTGTCTAGAATATTGCTATTAGTTTGTTTGATTAACTCTAAAATTCGATCTAATTTTGAACCACTCCACAATTCATATTTAGGATCAGTTTTATTTTCCTTTAAAAGTTGTTGCCATCTTTTGGCATCGTTAATTAATCTATTTTTTAACAGAATGATTTCTTTTTTTTCTGCAATTAAACTTTGTATTAAGTCCCAAGAACAAATTAATTCTTCATGGGCAACTTCAACTGTAGCTCTATGTTTACCACTAACTAAAAGGCGATGATCTATAAGTTTCTCTAAAGTCTTTTTGAGTATTGGATTTTGAGTAAATTTAGATTTTTCAGTTCTTCTACTAATGGGTTTACCATCTGATATATCTACTAACTCCAGAAATATTTTTTTGGCAGCTCCTTTTTCATATTCATCAAGTTTATTGTTGTATATATGAGTAGCTTGGTGTTGAAGAGCACCTAAAACCCCCCCTAATTCTTGATAAGTTTTTAGGTTTAAAACTCTGTCTTCTTGACAGATACCGTCTTTTTCCCATAGCAAATTGAGAGTATATTGTAATAAAGGAAGAGATCCTGCTTGTTGCTCAAAATCACTAATAATTTGTTCTATTAAACCTTTTTCAAAGGTTACGCCATTTCTAGCTGCCGGCTCGGCAATAGCTAATCTTAATTCATTTTTACTTAGCTCTCTCATTAAGTGAATATTTTTTTCTACTTCATTAGTAAATTTGCCATACTCTTGAAGATTTACCAGAAAATCAGAACGCATTGTAATTAGTAATTTAATGGAATAATTCTTTTGTCTAATTACTTGTACTAAGTTACTAATAAATTTCTCACATTCTGGTTTTGGAGTTAAAGTAAAAACTTCTTCAAATTGATCAATAAAAATTAACCAATTAGAGGAATCTTTTTTTAAAGACTTAATCAATTCTAGTAATTTTTTTTCTTCATTTACCAAGAAAAAATTTGGATCTTCTTCTTTATATTTTTTTAGTAAACTTTCATAGAAAGATTCAAAAGGATTACTATCTGGAACAAAAGTTAAGATTTTTAAATTGGTTGCGCCATACTCATCTAATAAATAAGGTATTAATCCTGCCCTAGCTAAAGAAGATTTTCCGCTTCCTGAAGCGCCTAAGAGTAAAACTAAGTTATTTTTGATTAAATCTTCACTTAGTTTGACAATCCACTGCTCTTGACCAAAAAATTTATCTTTATCTTGACATTCAAATTTTTTCAATCCCATATAAGGAGAGCCTTTAATCAGTTTTCGGCTATGAATTGTTTCTTCAGAATCAGAAGCAATTATGTATTGATTAACAACTCCTCCTGTTATTTTACCAGCTATGCCTTTAACATTGCCATCGAATTGTTCAAGATAGGTAGCATTCTCCCTATCCATATATTTTATCTCCTGTAACTTTTTTTTAATTAATATTTTGATTTATATTTCCACCACTAATATCTCCAGCAATTCCTTTGATATTTCCATAATAATTAGTAGTTTTTCCTGCTGTTGTTTGTTGTTCTTCTAATTTTTCCAACAATTTTTTAGCAACGTTAAGAATTTCTTCATCTTTATCAACTCCTGCTTCCACTAATTTCTTTTCAAGTGGTTTTTCAAAGGTTTCAGGATCTTGCTCATACTCTTCCAGAATCATTTCTGCTTTTGTATCTCCTCCAAATTTCTTTTTAATGAGATCTTTTAAATCTTGATAAAATTCTTGACCTACACCTTGAGAAAAAGAATGTACGATACCTTGAGTAGCAGCACTAGATAGTGCACCAATAATTACAGAAATAGGCTCCATATCATACTCCAAAAAATAACTTTGGATTACATTATACTATTTATTATCCTAAAAAGACTCCCTAACGGTCTATTTATCAAAAAATGTGAAAATTCATCCCCCTTTACAATCTCTGATGTAACGGGGGAGCGTCAAAATAATTGCTTTAGTGGAAAAGAAACTTGGTAAAGAGTACCCTTTTCTGGTAAAGATTCCCGCTTAACAACCCCTTGAATACTCCCAACTAACTTTTTACAATGCTTGGTACCTTGATTTTCAGGATTTGAAGTGAAACCAGAGCCATTATCTATTACTTTGAGAATATAGGAATCTTGTTGTTGTTTGCCTATAGCTATAATGCGAGTTGTTCCAATTGCATGTTTGCCAATATTACAAATAGCTTCTTCTAGCCAAGTACAAAGAACTCTCTTCATGGACAGATCTAAATATGAAGTTTCGATTTTTTCAAAATCTCTAACCCTAACTTTTATCGTTTTAAAATGTGGGAAATCTCGCTTGAGAGTATGGTTAAAAATATCGTAAAACAACTCGTGAATTGGAAGATCTAGTTTTAAGATAGTACCATCTCCTAAACGAATTAATTCTTCTGCCTTTAAATTGGGATTAGGATCTTGAATGGGATTTGGCTCTCTCTCTTTTGCCATTAAATATTGTCCTACTCCTCGAATTTCACTATCGAGACTTTTGAGTTTTGGAAATATTTGTTGTGAAAGAACTTCGTCTTCTTGAATACCTCTTAATAATACTGCTAGGGTTTGTAAAGGACCATTATGGATTTCGCTAAAAGCATGTTCGATTGCTTGTTGTCTGGTAAATGCTAGCCTTTCTAGCTTTCGAGAATATTTATGCAAACGGCGGATAGATAATCCCAAACCAGTTATTCCAATAGCAGATAAGGTTCCAAATAAAATAAAAGTAACTTTTAAACTTATATTAATTCGCGATGTAGCATTATCTAAAGATTGATTTATTGCCAAAACCCCTCTAACATCTCCTATCTTCCAATCTTTTTTTGGCGTGCCTGGATAGTTGTTGTGACAATATAAACATTCAGGTTTGAGAACATCTGCTTCTGCATAACGTAGCATGGTTTCTCCACCAACAGTTTCAAAACGATAGAAGGGACGATCTGGATTTTCCTGCAAAAACTTAAGGGCTTCCCATTCAAAATCATCTCGGGGGCCTCCTGTTTCTTTTCGCCAAGGAAAAGGAAAATCGCTGTAGGATTTAACTTGCAAACCGGGATTGTCTTGATAAAGTTGGGATCCAAATTCTTTAAGAAAAGTGTTCGGGAGAGGAATTGCTCCTTCCTCATCTTTATAATTATGAACGACAGTTGCCTTTTCGGTGCTCTTTAAACGAGTGACTACTTCTGTATTGTACAAAGTCCGCCCTTTTTTTAGGGCTTGAGATATTGTCTGTACATTATTAAGTGCTTGGGTTTCCACTAGTTTTTGAGAAAAGTAAGACATATTCCCTAAAACTATAACTACTCCCAGACAAAACATAATAGTTAGCATTGTTACTGTACGTTCTAAGAGTAGTTGTAATATTTTATCTCGAATTGAAAGTAAAAGTTTTTTTTTCATGTTTTCAATCGATTAAACCTTCTTCTCTCGCCCGCATTAAAGTAAAAGCACGGATATTTCTACCTTCTTCTGGATAAATTTCCAGGGCGTTCTGAATTTTAGTCCAGTAATGACGTATCATTCTTTCCGATTTGTACATCTTCTGAGCGATAACTTTATCTTGTAATCCTTCGTTAAAAGCTAATCTTAAAAGTTCTAGCCACTCTGGCTTTACTTCCAAATATCTTTTTAGTTCTTTAGTATAAGTAATTCCAGAAAGTGCCCAATCTAATCTTTTAATCATTTCTTTAACTAAAAGACTTTTATCTGCAATGGTAAAGCCTCCTTGATGGTTTTCGATATCATGTTCGATCCGCAGTAATGACTCGATGGAACTACTCTGAACCATTATATTTAGATAAGGATAGGTACTCATTAAAAGTTTTAGGAGGTGTATTCCTGTCTGAATTTGGGCAGGTATTCCTAATTCATATGGTATAGATAAGTCAATAATGGCTACATCAACATATTCAGTAGAGAGTAATCTAATGGTTTCTTCTGCGGTTTGTACTGAGAAAATTTCAGCTCTAGAATAGTTTTCCCGCAAAATACTAAGCATTCCGCCTAAGACAATTTGATGGTCGTCTACAACTAGAATCTTTAATTTCTCAGTTTTTAATTCATTATGATTCATGTTTTTCTCTAAAAACTTATGTTTTATTTTAAATCGAATGATACTATTTTGGCTATAGTAGGTTTTGGGTTGGGTATCAGCAGTCCAAGAAGAGTTTTAACTCTATCATTGTTTTATAAATTTGGTATAACTTTGTTTGACTGGAGGAATAGGCAAGGAATTGTTCATTAGAATCTCCCGTTAAATCAAAGATTATAACGGGAGAGGATATCAAGATTGCGCTACTGTGGATTAGGTAGTTGCCAGATCACAAAAGCGGGAAAATAATAGCCTAAAAAAGTTAGCTAAAAGCTTCAGTAATTGCTAATAATTCCTGTTCTGCCGCATTAATATCCCCAAATACAATTGCGCTATCCTCACTACCAACTTGTATTTGTAATGAACTAGAATTACGTACAAATTCTATTTGACCTTGTTGTAAAAACTCATCAGCAAAATCAAAAGAATCACCAGAGTTGAAATCTACAATTACATCTAGATCGAATTGACCGTCGAGGAATATATCCTTACCAAATACGAAAGTATCGTTTCCTTCACCACCTAATAAGACATCATTTCCTTTGCCACCATCTAATAAATCTGCTCCTGATTCGCCAAGAAGAATGTCATTGCTTCCACCACCAACTAAGGTATCCGAACCATTTCCACCAAGGAGTAAATCGACACCTGCTTTACCTTGGAGTAAATCCTCACCTGCACCTCCATTAAGATTATCGTTACCATTACCGCCAACTAGCAAGTCATTATGGTTACCTCCATCTAGAGTGTCATTGCTTTCACCACCAATTAAGGTATCATCTCCATCATTACCGAAAACTGTACCTTCCACTTCTGCTGATAAGATACCATTATAAGTATCGTTACTTTCACTTAAAGCAACATCACCATCGATAAAACCGCTATTGATAACTGTAATACTTCCTTCAGCATCTCGTGTGTCGATCGCTAGAGTTCCAGTGCCAAAATCGTTAACAATACCACCCTCAATTGTACCAGAATTGGTAATCAGACCATTGAATTGAACTTGATCTTCAATAAGAATAGCAGCACCATTTTCCGCTGTTAGAGTACCGTAGTTCTCAATATTACCATTAAATTCCGATAGAGGAGAACCGCTGTTATTGCCCCAGTAGAGGCGAACGGCAGAAGATTGATTGTTGCCAACTGCTACTCCACGTCCGTTAATTTCACCAAAATTAACCACACTACCATTAACTTCTGCTCCTAATTCTAAGGAAATAGCA
>JANQIW010000003.1 GCA_028281945.1 Prochloraceae cyanobacterium PL24a_bin.78 | reverse complement strand
TTCTAAAAATAGAATTTATAATTAGCTTTTAAAAGCATACTAGAAAACTAATAGGCATTAAACAATTACAATAATATTAATTCTATTTTTAGAAAAACTTTATTTAATGAATATATATTCTATTATATATAACAAAAGATTGTTGATACAATTGATACAAAATATGATTAAAAATTTTTAGTAAATTTTTCAAGAAGTCTTATATATAGTCTTTATTTTCTAATAATTTAATAATAAGAAACTATTTGTCTCGTTACTAATATAAATATACACAAAAAATACACTAAAAAACTTGTAAAAATAAAAACTTCTTAAAAATCAATTGTTAATTATCAATTTTCCATTGCGATAAAGCAACATCTTTGGCAGGATAGATTGAGAAATATACAAAAGGAGTCAATCAACAAGTGTTAGATTTAAAGCAAATTCGGGAGAATCCAGAGGCGATTCAAGAGTTACTTAACCGTCGCAAGGCTGATGAATACAACCTAGAAGAGGTTTTAACCTTAGACAAGCAGCAGCGGGATTTGGAATCCACTCGCACACAATTACAAACCCGTAGCAACGAAATTGGCAAATTGATTGGGCAAAAAATTAAGGGCGGTAGCAATCCTCAAGGTGATGAGATTAAGGCTTTGAAGGAGGAAGGAAATGAGGTTAAGGCGAAGTTAGCAGGAATAGATCCTCAAGAAAAAGAGCTTAAGGCACAAATTGAGTCGATTTTGCTTCAATTTCCCAATTTACCCGCTGATTCTACTCCTATTGGTAAAAGTGAGGAGGAAAATGTAGAAGTGCGTCGTTGGGGGGATGAGTATTTACCGAAAAATAACGATCGTATTTTGCCTCACTGGGAAATTGGGGAGAAATTAGGAATTATTGACTCTCAAAGAGGAGTAAAAGTGGCCCAAAGTCGCTTTATAAATTTAGTTGGCGCAGGCGCAGCTTTGGAAAGGGCGTTGATTAATTTTATGTTGGATTGTCAAATAAATGCTGGTTATCTTGAGGTAATGCCTCCTGTTTTAATTAATACTAAAACTTTGACTGGCACCGGGCAATTACCGAAGTTTGCGGAGGAGAGTTTTAAATGCGATGGTGATGATTTGTGGTTGACTCCTACAGCAGAAGTACCGGTTACAAATTTATATCGAGAAGAGATTTTAGAGGAGGATTTATTGCCCATAAAACATTGTGCTTATACTCCATGTTTTCGTCGAGAAGCTGGTAGTTATGGGAAGGATGTAAGGGGTTTAATTCGTTTGCATCAGTTTAATAAAGTTGAGTTAGTAAAGTTAGTTCATCCTGATACTTCTGAAGATGAACATGAATCTTTGGTAAGGGATGCTGAGGCGATTTTACAAGCTTTAAAATTACCTTATCGAGTGTTGGAATTGTGTACGGGAGATATTGGTTTTTCTGCTGCAAAGTGTTACGATTTAGAAGTTTGGTTGCCTTCTTCTGGGAAATATCGAGAGATTTCTAGTTGTTCAAACTGTAGAGATTTTCAGGCTAGACGTGCTGATATTCGCTTTAAAGAGAAAGGAATCAAGGGTACTCGTTATGTTCATACTCTTAATGGTTCCGGTTTAGCTGTGGGTCGTACTATGTGTGCAATTTTAGAGAATTATCAGCAAGAAAATAGCAGCATAAAAGTTCCTGATGTTTTACAGAAATATCTAAATAGAAATGTTTTATAGTTGGTATTTTTATTGGTAATCAAGGTTGGGAATTCACTATTCTTTTGGGATTTTAAGGATTTTGAATTCTCAATTTTGACGAGGATATATTTGTAGAAATTAATAAGTTTAATCTAAATATTTGGTATTAAATAAAATGCTTCAATTAACACTGAATCCCATCATTGGATCGAAGTTAATCGATCTTGTATTTAACCCTAATGGATTTTCTAGTTTGAAAAATTCTGTGCAATGGGTTAAGGATAAAATGGAATATATTGCTATTCTTAATGAGTATTTTGATAGGTATAACAATCAATATGGTAAGGTTAAAGTTTTGGGTATGAATCAAGGAATTCCTTTGGAATCTATTTATACTCCAGTCAAGTTTTTAGATAAATCAAACCTTCATCGTTTTAGTAATATCCAAAGAATAGAAGAAGATTTTGGAAAAAAAGGTTTAAGGCGTTTACAAATGTCAGAATGTAGGGAAGAAAATGGTATTTCTGTTGCTAATCAATATCCTTATTTAATGATACTTGGAAGCCCTGGTAGTGGTAAATCTACTTTTTTAAGGCGGTTGGGTTTTGAAGCTTTTAAAGGGGAAAAGGGTGAGTTTGAATATGCACTTATTCCTGTATTTTTAGAGTTAAAGTATTTAATCGATAATCCTGTAGATTTAATCTCGGTAATCACTAATAATTTTAATGAGTTTGGTTTTCAAGCTACCCAAGAAGTTACTAAGCAATTGTTATCAGAAGGGAAGCTTTTAGTATTATTAGATGGGCTGGATGAAGTGCCTCAAGATAATCGAAATAATGTTATTAATGCTATTGAAAAATTAGTAGCTAGTTATAGTGGCAAAGAAAATCAAAATCGTTTTATTGTTTCCTGTCGCACTGCTGCATATAATAGTAGTTTTAATCAATTTGTAGATGTAGAATTAGCTGATTTTAATGCTGAACAAATTCAGTATTTTATTAGCAATTGGTTTGCTTCTGAAGAAGATAAAAAGTTAAAAGTAGCTGATAAATGTTGGGAAACATTAAATAATGATACTCACAAGGCGGCTAAAGAATTAGCACAAACTCCTTTGTTATTAACGATGATTTGTCTTGTTTACAATGAAACCCAAGATTTTCCTGATAAACTTAGTCCTCTTTATGAAAAGGCTTTTTGGATTTTGATTGAGAAATGGGCTGCTGAAAAAAGAGTTCATAATCAGAGAGTTTATGATGGTTTAAATAGTTATTTAGAAAGGGCAATGTTAGCTGATTTTGCTTACCAAAAATTTGTGGATAATCGTTTATTTTTTAAGGAGGAAGATATCGTTAATAGTATTCAAAGTTTTCTAGCTGATAGTGTCGATAATCCTAAGTATTTGGATGGGAAATATGTATTGGATGCCATCGCTATTCAACAGGGTATTTTGATTGAAAGGGCTGATAGTATTTATTCTTTTTCTCACCTTACTATCCAAGAATATCTAACCGCTCATTATATTAGTCAAAATGACGATCAAATCAAGAATTTAGTTGCTAATTATTTAGAAGATACTCGTTGGAAAGAAGTATTTTTATTGGTAGCTGGGTTAAAAGATAGTGCCGATAAATTATTGATGGAAATGCAAAAAATTGCTTATTCTAAATTTATTTCTACTGATAAGCTAAAAAATTTATTGAGTTGGGTTGAGGAGATGGTGGATACTTCTGATAGAGAGATTAAAGCTGTTGGAAAACGCGCAATTGTATTTGCCAATGCCAACGCCATCGCCAATGCTATCGCCATCGCCATCGACATTTCCATCGATAAAGCTAAATACAACGTCATCGCCAACACCGTTGCCTCTATCAACACCAACGCCTATACTTACGCTATTGCCAACGGCTACCCTGATGCTAACGCTTATACCTACGCTATATCCTACTGCTATGTCTACGCTATCGCTAACCCCATCGCCAAAACCAACTTTATTGACTTATCTTTTTCTAAAGACTTCATTAATGTTTTTGAAATAATGATAAATCATAATCTATGGTTACAAGAAAACCAAATTTATAAAAATATCAATTATGAAGAATTAATTACTAAATTAACTAGTTTACAAGAAAAAAATACAGATATTAATGATACAGAACTTGCTAAAAAAGTTATCCAAATCTTGAATATATCTTTTCATCTTCCCCCAGAAATGCTTAATTTATCTAAGGAAAAATTAAAAGCAGCAGAAAAATATTTGTATGCCAATAAATTAATTATAGATTACAAGCAGGAAGCAGTGAGAGTATCCCGCAGTGTTTGGGAAAAAATAGAAAGGCAAATGTTTCTACCATGGAATGGAGAGTTGGGAGATTATTGAAGACAAAGAAGTGTGGGAGATTGAGGAGAATGGGAGGAATGGGAAGATAAAGAATTATCCTTTGAGACAAGAGAGTAAGAAAAAACAAGGGAGAATCCTAGTAAAAGAAGACAAAAGGGAGTTGAAACACAAAGGAGAATAGAAATTGGCAATCCATAACTTATATCAAATTTCCAAAAGGATAGAAGAAACTAAAAACCTCAATGGAGAATAATCTTCATAAATCTATCCTCACCAAACTTACCCCAACTCCTCCATCTTCTCCACCTCCCAATACTTCCCACCTTCTATCCCAACATTAACTCCTCTACCCTCTACAGTTTCTCTATTTTCCTTCCCTTTCTATCTCCTCAACTTCCCCACAATTCCCAATCTTCCCTATCTCCATATTACTTATTAGTAATAACTTCATCCGTTAAACCTTCCAACTTTCTTTCGCGAATAAACAAGAAAAAAGGAAAAGCAAAAGAAAAAGAGACAAACAAGCCTGCAAAAATATATAACCAAACATAATTCATTTCCATTCGTTTAGATTCCAAATACATCCAAACACATCCCGCAAAGGTAGCAATAAATAAATCAAAACTCACAGATTGAGCCGCAAGATTAGTAGAACTTTCATTAATAAAATCTGCCAACCCTGTTTCACTAAAAAATTGTAAATTATAGTACCAAGGAATGAGAATTCCGAGAATAGCCAAGATTAGATAAATTATTCTTTTGACACTCATATTTTTACCCTTATTTTTTTCTTGAATTTATAGTTGTAGATAGTAATATTTTAACAAAAAACATCTTTTTCAATTCTCTTGATATCCTCTCTTAATTTTAATTCTTGACTAGCAAAAAACCCTCTTAAAACAGCTACATCTTGCCTTATTTTTTTGATAAAAGAGGAAATAGATAAACATTAGAAATTAATACTATTTATCTATCCTCCAACTTCTCATTTAATAATTAATAGTTACGACACAAAAAATAGGAAGTAAATTTTCAATTGTTTTCTAACTTAAACTTCTAATTAAACTGTTATAAATTTAAACTCAATCAATTGTCAATAAAATCAAGACAAAATGTCAATAAAATTAGTTATTGTCATATTTTAAAAAACAATCTAGAATAAAACGAGAGAATAAAAACACTTTAAATTGAGAGGAGAATCAAAATGAATAAACCTGTTATTGCTGATAAAAAGCCTGCGGTATTAACCTTGGAACCCGGCAAGTATTATTGGTGTAGTTGTGGACAATCCAAAAAACAACCATATTGCGATGGATCCCATGCCGACAGTGATTTTACCCCTATGGCTTTTGAAATTACTGAGGCAAAACAAGTGGCATTATGTAATTGTAAATATTCAGAAAATAAGCCTTTTTGTGATGGAAGTCACACTAAATTATAAGCTAATTAATATCTTTAATTAAATTCTTTTTTAACAACGCTAAAATCAAAATTGGCGTTCCACCGATTAATCCAAATAGAAGCCAAAGGGGAAAATTATAGCCTTTCCTTTTGGCAATTATTGCTGCTATAATTCCGATTAAACAATGAGCTATAGCTAGTAAATATATAGTATTAGTATCTAGGGAATTGATTAATTCTATGTTCATAATTAAGTTTTATTTTTAATTAAATATCCAAACCATAATAACATAAATACCTTTGAGAAAGTCAAAGATTCCCTCTATTTAGAGAATCTTTTAAATAGAATTTTTACTCTAAAATTTAACCAAAATCTCCTGTAGATTTGCTGACATTAATTGAATCTTGAATAGGAATTTCTAAAGTTCGATCGAGATTTGAAATCCTAATAACTCTTGCATTTAAATCTGGTTTAGTAACTTTAACAACTTTAGGGCGAATGCGGTTAATTAAATTGGTAATATCGTTCATAATTCTTAATAGTTAATGGTTAATAATAGATGCTTAAAGAAAAACAGAAACTCTGCTAGCGAAATTATTTAAATCTCCAGTAAAAGGTAAACGATTACCTTGCATATTTCCCTGCCAAATCCAATTGCCATCAATAAATTTATAAATATCAACAGCACTTTGAAATTCTTGATTTATCTCTTCAATAATGGCTTCTTTAGGAAAAAAGTAAAGAAAAAAATCATCCTCGACTCTAGCAAAATTTACTCCTTCTAAATTGGCATTTTTAATAGTCTCAAAAATAGCAGCCCAAATATTGACTTTACTCACAGCATAAACTTGAGTCGAATCTTTAAAAGAAGCATAAAAAATATAAGGTGCATTTACTACAGAATTAATGGTAAAAGTTACCTCTTGAAAATTTCTTCTCCTCGTAAATCCATTGTTTTCATTATTATTAATATCGCTAAAAACTATGTTAGTTATAGTTGCCTCACAAATAGTAACACTTGATTCGAGACTATCACTTGGATAGACTAAATAAACAGAATTACCCTCTAAATTATCCAAAAAACCATACTCTCGCGTATTATTAATATTAATAGTTTCCCTTACTAAATTTCTATTATTAGAAGATTGATCAAAAATTCTCATCACGGAATAGTCAGTAGCATAGGAAACTATTGGTTGAGAATTATTGTCATAATAAGATACATAAAAACTATTAATATTGAAAGTAATACTATCACCTTCAGCAGGAATAGATGCCATATTAAAAGAATTATCTAGCTTCATAAAAAAACTATTTTCTGAATTAATTAAAACATCATTATTGGTAGAGAAAAAACGATGTTCGAGTATAGAAGATGGAATAAAATCACTATAATTCTCTATAATTGTTTCTCGATTACTATCTGTTTGTATAGCAAAATCTAAACTTAATGATTCCCTAAGTGTAGTTATAAAACCACTAGGATTATTTAAAGTAGTATTAGTATTTGTAGTTACATTTTTTCTCTCTCTTCGGTAATAGTAAAGGGCACTAGAATTATCAGAAGCAACAATAATTGGGACAGGAATTTCTCTAAAAAAATTATTAGTAAAACTAGAAGAAATATCATCAACCCTTGTAATTGGTGCCGATAATGTTTCAAAGCCAAAAATATTATTAAAAGGAGGATTATGATTAGCTTCTATAATTCTAGGAGTAGAATTAGACTCAGTAAAACTAGATTCAGTAAAAATTTTGGTAAATCCTGGGCTAATAGGAATAGCTACAGTTTCGTTAGAAATTATTGTTTGATTTACCCCAGAAAAAGATAGTTTCATCAAAGAAATTTCAGCTGGTAATTCAGCAGCATTATCTAATGCGCCACTGCTATTAAATTCTTCTGTTACACTAGAAGTCTCTATAAGATTGCTAGTAAAATTGCCAACAAATTCTGTGTCTAATAATTTGGTTTTAGTATCAGCAAAAGTATTAATTATTCTATTAATAGAAGTAGTTTTAATCCCAGAATAACTGTCTCCTCCTGGGCTACCAGATGCATTACCATTACTGCTACGAGTTTCTTCAGAAAAATAACCACTCCCATTTTGACTAACTACACGAGTAAAATTTATGCTAGTATTGGTAAAAGGAATGGGATTTATAACTTGAGTAATTCCAGGTCCTGCTAAAACATCATTATCCCCAGTTTCAGTGATATTCTCTGGCAAATCTTGTGGATTATCTATAAAACTTCGTTGAGGATTAGCTACTCCGTAATAACTACCACCATACCAATTAAAGTTATTTTTTGTAAACAAAGAGTCAAATACATTTTGAATAGGAATTAATGTTGATATTCTATTATTAAAAATAACCAAATTATTAGATTCTGTTTCCTCCCAAATACTAATATAATTATTAACTCCTAAACCTGTTTTAGTTACTCCAATAATTCTTATTCCAGAATTACTTCTATCTACTAATTGTTGTCTAGCAATATCTCCTCCTCTAAATAATACCTTGTCTAAAGAATCCGAAACTAATACTAAAAAAATTCCAACACTCTCTATAACTTCTGGGATAATTTTAGACTGATAAAAATCAATGGTTTGTTGGCTGATTTTCCGAGGAGAAGTTTGACTCCAAACATACCAGTTTCCATCTTCGGTTTTTGCTGCTAAAACTTTGGTTGAATTAATCACATTAGCGGCATTTGCTTTGACTAATTTTCCTCTATTTAGCCGAATAGTTATTTTTTCTCCAGGATTGCCATAGGATAAGGCTTCAGCAATTCTAGGATTCAATAATTTGTTAATTGATTGATCAATCATCATTTTAGTTTTATTTATTTTTAGCCATTTTTTAGTGAAGTTGTTAATTTTAAGAATTACAGTTTACATAAAGTAATTATAAAAAAATCTAAACCATCTATTTTTACTTCTATTTTCCTGATAGTGATAGCTAATTGCGGTAATAATTCATAATAATTCACAATTCTACAATTGGGATAAGTTGGTTTTGAAAATCGGATTTATATCGTTTTTCCTATAATTGTGATAGACACCTTCGTGGAGATTAGGAAGATTGGGTTGAATGGGAGGAATGGTTTTCTTGAGTATGATTGATGGCAATGGGGAGAATGGGAAGATTGGGTTGAATGGGGAGAATGGGAGAATAAATTTTGGTTTATTATCCTACACTTGGAAATTTTTAACTTTATCATGATTAAAGATAAATTGATATTAGTATTAGTCTTGAACTATTCTTATTATAACATCTAATTTACTTTTTAACAAGTTTGGTTGTGATGACTCAGATTTTCGGTATTGCTGATTAAAAACTTTTCCTAAAATTTACTTTTTACTATTAACTATTGGATAAAATCAAAGCATACTTAATACTTAAGAAGATGGAGTTAATTGTTTAAAAATAATTAGCTAATAATTCTTTCTAAGTAATCTTTCAAGATAAAAAATTAAGATAAAATATTGAAAATTAATGAATAAAATAAATCCCATTCAAGATACTTATTTTGCAGCAGTAGGAGATGTACATGGAGAGATGTATTTAATGTTAGCAATTCTCGACAAAATACAATCTAAACTAAATAAATCTATCAGTTTTGTACTTCAAGTAGGAGATTTTGAACCCCATAGAAACTATGCCGATGTTATGACAATGGATGCTCCTAGCAAATACAAAAAACTAGGAGAATTTCATCATTTCTATACTAAAAACTACCAATTTCCCTATCCCATTTATTTTATTGGAGGTAATCATGAGCCTTATGGATTCCTCGATCGATTGCCTCCAAAAGTTACAGAAATTGCATCTAATTGTTATTATTTAGGTAGGGTAGGTTGTTTAGAATTAGCAGGCTTAAAAATAGTAGGAGTTTCTGGTATTTATAAAGCAAAATTATTTGACAATCGTCCCCCAATTTCCCAAATTAATTCTCGCTCTAATTCTGATTATATTGGCTTTACATATAAAGAAATTAATCAAGCAATTGATTATCAAAAAACAGATATTCTTCTTCTCCATGAATGGGCTAATAATATTGTTGCTGAAAAAGATCAAGAGATATTATCTCAATATTTACCAAGAAGAAAATATGAAGAAATAGGCAATGAATACGCATCATACCTGATAGAAATTCTCCAACCCCGTTTAGTATTATGTGGCCATATGCATTTTCCCTATCGCAATTCTTTAAGTTTTCCTGATGGCAATTCTTGCCATATTTGTTGTTTAGCAAATGTCACCAAAGGTAGAGAAGCAATGGCTATTTTTCATCTCTCTAGCCAAGGAAAAATCACTGAAATCCCAATCCATTAAAATCTATCATTAATTTTGCAAATTATTATAACAATGCACTATCAATAAATAAGTTGAGTTTTTTGAGATTTTTTTGATCTAACTTACTCTACTTTCACGAGCTAGTTTTTCTTTAGAGAAGGCGATAGCATTAATTAGTGCTTCATGAGTTACATCTTTTTTCTCTAAATATTTAGCAAGGGTTGGAAGCTTTTTAATTGAACTTGATATTTCCCAATAATTTCTTACTTCTAAGATCAAATCTTCAGAGTTTTCTTTCTTGAGAATATATTCAATTTGTTCACTGGTTAAAGGCGTAACTGTGTCGTCAGAATCTGGTAAGTCTGGTTGAGCTTCTAATACTGCTACTTCTACCACTTCTGGTTCTGTTTTTCCACCATTATTATTTTGGTTTCCAGGGGTAAAATTATTGTCAGTGGCATCATCTTCACTATCGGCAGAGGGATTGAGGAATCTTTTGCTGGCTGCATATTGTTGATGTTGTTGGGCGATGGCTGCAAATCGATCGCTTATTTCTTTTGCCATGGAAACAATGGCATCTGGAGGATATATTGAGCAAATATCTTTGGCTAGTTTTTCTCCGCCAGTCATCCATTGATCTATTTCTCGATCGGCTGCTTGTCTAGCTCGATGTAATAATTCATCGGAACGTAGGGCTTTTTGTAGTTCTCTTAATTGTTTTTGTAAATCTTCTATTTGTTTTTTTTGGTCTTCTATTCCCTGTTCTTGGGGTTCTAAATATTCTTGCTCTAAGTAACTCATTTTATAATTTTTATTTTTCTAAAATTTAGTTTGGTAATTTCCTTGGACCATGGATATTATATTATATTCTTCCTTAGCAAAAATTTGGATTTACTATTTTTTTTCAAAAAACTTGATCAATTTAATTTGAATTTTCAAAAATAATGATAGAGTTTAAAAATCATAGATCTTGAACTATCAAGGAAAAGCCCTACTCTTTGTCTTCCTTATAAAAATCTATCATATGGAAAAACCATATTAAATAATCTTGATACGAATATAAAAAAAAAGATTGAAGAATTTCCAAAAATACAAGAGAATTGATATAACTTTTCTTCTTTTGTAATTCTTGAAAAGACTCAATAATTATCTTTTTAGATCTAAAACTAGAAAATATAGGAATCCAATTTATCTGAATAGTATCAGTTAATGAGTTTTAATAGGAACAGGTTTTATCTAAATATCTAATTTTTTTTTATTAATCCCAATGATCTAGAAAATTTTCTTTGGTATGAATTTTACTAGTATTGTCTCAATCATTAATTGAGAGATCGAAATCTACCGGTGCATCTTCACACTACCTTTAAAACTTGTACTTAAATTCTTATCAATTGTTGGCCAAGAATATTACCTAGATGGTTTTGAATTTCTGCCCAGAGATTGGGAAATTCTTCTTGTGATACTACACTTAATGCTTTTTGTAAATACTCCATGGCTCTTTCTAAATTATTTTTCTTCATACCTTGACAACGGTTGGAATAAACAATAGCTAACATCATTTTGGTATAAGCCCAATCTTCAGGTGTTGATTCAGGGGTATAAATATGTAATGCCCTAGTCAAAGCTATAATTGCTAATTCTTCATTTTTAGCTTTGTTACCACAGATTCGATGGTAATATGCAAGACCTAATTTTTGTTGAGTTTCTGCCCAAATAAGGCGATCGCGATCGGGTATTTTTTCTACTAGTTTCATTGTTTCTAATCCATCTACTGAGAGATTTAACTCATCAAACTGAGAATTATCTTTTAATAATGCCGTTGCGGCAAGTTGATAAGATTTAATGGCTAATTCTTGGTTTTCCTCTGAATTACCCCAGCCTTTTTCGTATCGCCTATAGTATGCTTTTCCTAAAGAAAGTTGAATTGTTGGCCATAGTATGGGATACATGGAGTAAGATTTTGGTAGAGATAATAATTCCCAGCAAGCAATAGCAATTCCTAAGTTTACTTCTGAATTACCTCCTTCCCAATCTTGCATTTCAAATCCAAACATATATATCAATGATGTATTTTGGTAAGAAAGAGGAAGATCTTTTTTTTCTAAAAAATCTTTTATTGTTTTTAATGATTGGATGAAATCTGAATTTAATTGATTTTTATAAATTGATAAAATGTGATCAGTGGCTTTTGGATTATTTAAATCTTTGGAAATTGCATGACTTACTTCAGTGGCTATGGTAATAACTTTTTGGTAATCTTGGATCATAATTAAAAAATCTTTTTAAATTAACAAACACTTTACTGAGTATTTTATAAAAGTTTTCCCTGATTTATTGGAAATCTTAATATTAATTATCAAGATATTAACCTAAATTTGATTTTTTGGCTCTATTGAGAATAATTCTGAATACAAATAATTATAATTTATAGATTAGAGTTTAAATTTCCTAATTTTAGGAGAATCAAGAAAAACTTTTTTCGTTAATCTCAGTATCAACTCCTACCTCCCAATCTTCCCAATCCTCCAAATCTTCCCAATCCTCCAAATCTCCCCAATCCTCCCATTCTTCCCATTCTTCCCATTCCCCCATTCCCCCATTCTCCCAATCTCCCCATTCTCAAAGAAACCATTCCCCTTTTCTCCCTGAATAACCAAGTATTTATTCATCACTATTTGAAACTATTAAAGATTATTTGTCAATAGTTAATAGTTTCCAGTTGACGATTGTTAAACAAATCCCCTTTTCCCTAAACGGGCAAGGGAAGCAGCTGCAGGTAAACGAGGACATTCCAAAATCTTGGCAATCTTATCTAAATCTGTTTCACCTGTAGTATTAATTGTTTCTAAAACAAGTCCATCAAATTCTATATTACTAAATTCCTCTTGGAGTACGGAAACAATAGACTGTATTATTTGAGAATTATTTCTGACATTGGTAGCTTTACCTCCTGTGGAAGTGGCAATGGCATCAAATGCTTTCTCGGTTAAATCCATGTTTCCCATACATAAACCATAAATAGATATTCTTTGGTTTTCAGCCGCAGCAGCAACTTGTAGCACATCTAAACCACTAGGGCAACCTTGAGGCCAACGATCGCCTCCATGGTTATAACGATTACCAGTCATAGTACTTAGCCAAGTGGCAAAACCATGGGGTTGGGCATCTCCTACTAGGAGAATAAATCTACTACTACCCTTACGCCATTTCATTTTATTACAGGCATCCATTATTCCATCATAAACTGCTTCTGGTGTATCTCCTCCTCCTTCAGCTTTTAAGAGATTAATTTGCTGCTGCATTTTCTTCATATCTTTAGTTAACTGGTAAACACGAGTAATAAAGGATTTCTCTTCCGGGGGATGATCGCGATATTCCACCATGCCTATAAGCAAGTCAATATTATTATCTGCTGATAGTAATCCTACAGTATCTAATAATTGTTGTTTGGCAGTCGCTATAAATCCTCCCATACTTCCAGTGGTATCAATAACAAAGCATAAATCTACATAATTTAGTCCTTTCATGGTTGATTTGATTAAAGTAGTATATAATATTTTTATTATACTATTTACGAGGACAATTAGCAATAGTAAATTAGCAATATAGCAGTTGAAAACTGATGGTTAGACAAGGAGGAAAAGGGAATTAAAAACACTTCCTTCTCTAATCAAAAATAAATTCAACAGTTTCTAAATTTTCCTTAACTAATTTTTTTCTAAAATCGGGAGGAAGACGATCATGATTATTTCTATTTTGAATTACTTTTAAATCAAGATTATCATTAATAACATTATCTAAATTAGTTTCACTATTAACTTTCCATTCTTTAAAGCAAATTCCTGTAATATTAGCATAGCTAAAGTTAGTCCCAAACGCTATAACTCCTGTTAAGTTAGCATTTTCCAGAATACTTTGAGTAAAATTACTCTTACTAAGATTAGCATAACTAAGATCTGCATTCTTGAGATTGGCATTCTTTAATGTTGCTTGTAAAAAATTGCCATTAATAAGATTAGTATTAGTGAGATTAATCTTGTTAAGTTTAGCATTATTAAAATTAACTGAATCTAAATTGGCATCCATAAATTGGGCATTATCAAGCCTAGCATGACTAAAATCTGCCTTAATAAGAAATGAATTGGCAAGATTTGCATTGACAAGATTTGCCCTAGAAAAATTTGCATTAAGAAGATAGCTATTAGGAAGCTTGACATTACTAAGATTAATTTCTACATCAGGATTCATTTTTCGCCACTCATTCCAAACATTTACTCCTTGTTTGAGTATTTCTAATTGCTTTTGGTTAACCATTGATTTTCCTCAACTTCAATCATTCTATAACTTCAATCATTTTATAATTTTGATAATTTGTCTTGATTTGGAAGTCATCAATTTGATGGATTTCTTAATAAATCTATAATTTTTGGTAACAATTTCTTACAAAGTTTATAATTATGAAATTTTATATTTTTTTTGATAATCAAGATTTTTCCATCCAATTCTATTTTGTTTTTTTATATAATCTAATATTTTGCAAGTATTCTTGAATTTCTAGGTTTGATTTCAATTCAATTTTACTATTTGAAAAAGAATTAAATAATTTTTGATGTGCTTGTAATGAAAATTCATCATTTCTATTTTGGTATTCTTTAATCCAGTTTATTAGCATTTTTAGGTTTAAATCTTGTTCTTCTTTTGATTTGTATTTGTGTATTTCCCATTTTCTCCATCGAGAATTACTCACACAGGTTGAAATTCCTGGATTGAGGAAAATTAATTCATCACAATTTTGAGAGGCTATTTCTAGGAGACTGGTATAACATCCTTCAATTATCCAAGATTTGCTACTAGCCATGAATCCTTGTATTTTGTTAATGGTGATATCAATGTCTTCTCTAATTGGTATGGGATTGTCTTTCCAAGCAACTGTATCTAAATCTAAATGGGGTATGTTATGGATTTGGGAGATGGCTTTGGCTAGAGTAGATTTACCTGCGCCGGAATTTCCAAAAATTACTATTTTCATTGATTTTGGTGGTAATTAGGTGTTAAGTAATAGTCTAAATTTTTTGATTGGGTATAAATAATATAATTTAATCAAGTCAAAGTTAAAAATAAATAGAAAAATATTGCTTTCTTCAAATTTGGAAATTGATATTAAAGTGTTGCTGAAATTATTAATCATTTTTTGAATCGGCAACACTAATTTTTTCAATGGTTAATTGTCAATATTCTCCATTGCTAGTGAGGAAATTATTAGAAAATAGGAGTAGTAATCTTTTTCTTTGTCTATCTTATCTTTTTTATTTGTCTTTCTTCTCTTCCTCATTTTCCTCGTTTTCCTCGTTTTCCTCGTTTTCCTTGCCTTCCTTCTCTTTTCCATATTTTGGTTTTTAATTGAAGTTTTGCTAGTTGTAATTGTTAGAAAAAAAATTAGCTTGGGGAAAAGTTTTAAAGTATTTCAAATTTAATACCTATATTTTGGTAACTATCACTTTTTACTTGTTATATCAAGAGAGTCTTTAAGAATAATAGAGTTTGGAAATCCTAAAATCTAATCTAGAAATAATTAACAACAATTAATTCTCTTCCCATTTCTCCTCATTCCTCCAATTCCCATTTTTAAGTAAAAAGTAAAAAGTAAGAGGATATAGTAAATTCCCATTCTCCCCATCCAAGATTTAAGTAAGAAGTAAGAAGTAATAAGTAATGAGTAATGAGTAATAAGTAATAAGATTCACTAAATTCTTCCAAGTCAACCGTTGGCGTAGCCTCTGCGTAAGCAGAAGTCTTCCTTTGTCTCAAGAAACTATTCCCCCCCATTCTTCCCATTCTTCCCATTCCTCCCATTCTTAAAAAACCATCCACCTCAAAACCATCACCCATTCCCCCATTCTCCCCATCTCCCCATCACCCATTCCCCCATTCCTCCCAAAATCCTTTCAAGAAAAATGATATAAAAATCACCCCCAGCCATGCCATTCTACGCCATCGTAGGTAAAACTCATCTGAAAGCGATTACTACTATTTCCTAACACTTGAATTGTCTCGCCACTGGCATTTTCCTTTATTTCTAAATCAAAATTACCATCAAGATTCTTTATCACCACTCCAGTATTAATCACAGGAGGATTAGGCAAAATTACACTTCGATTTGCGCCTCCGGGATTTAAATACTGATAGAAAGCATCTTCGATATTTAACTGTTTATCTCCCGTAAGTGTTTCTCTATTAACAGCTAGATTACTACTTTGATTCTGTTTTTGTAGTTTAATAAATGCACCATTTCCAGATACTGGCTGAATAATACTATCTCCATTATCAATTAAATCGCTATTATTATCGTATAGATAAAGACTTTGTTGGGATGGAATTGCCCTCACATGGAAGTTAACTAATTCTGATGATGTTAATGCCTTCAATGCTGTTATATCACTCACAGGCGATCGCCAATATTGATTAGCTAAAGTAGTTTCAGCAAGGGTTGAATCAAACTCAGATATAGCACCATTAGCAAAATTATGACTGATTTTAGTAACAAAGTTATTAGGGGATGGATAATAATAAGCAATCCACACCTGATAATCACCAGCAATTAAACTTCCACTACCACTATTTACAGTAATATTAGGTTGATTGGGGCGGTATAAACCAAAATTATTAGGGATATTAGGCAAAGAATTAATGATATTAGAGCTTGAAATATCTGTTATTAGAATCTCTTGAGAAGCAGCAAGGGTAACATTTGGTTCAGTATTCCATTGAAAAATTGTACCGTTTACCCCTATAAATATTCTCATCAATGGGGGAATTTCCGTTGCTTTATCCGTTATTCCTGCTATGACATCATCATAATCACTGCGAATATTCCATCTATTATTACTATTAATCGGGTGATTGACAGTAATTTGCAAGGCATCATTATCTACCAAGGTAACAATATTGGAATTCTCTGATACAGCAGCAACCCCAGGTAAGGTGCCTACAAAGCCTCTGATTACTTCCGTATCTAACAAATCTTCTCTAGATTGTCTGATGGTGATATCCCCTGCTAATGCTACTGACATGGCAGCAATTTGATTATCTGTATCTGGTAGTAAGCCGAAATATTCAGATTCCCCCACAAGTGTAGGCATCTCGAATCCTTTGGCAACGGCTTGGCCACTTCCTCTAATTCCTGGAAAAATTCTCAATCTATCACCTCTCGGTAATACTATATCTCCTAGAAACAGACTCAAGCTACTAGGTTTACCTACCAATCCTTCTTCATAAAGTAAGACACCAATATTTGCGCCATTGGGTATTCTTCCCTGTAATTGCCCTGGAGTAAAGCGGAAAAAGATTTCATAGGCAGCGGCATATCCTCTTGGTAATTCTTGGGAGAGATTTAGAGGAGATGCTATAGGATTCCATGGGCGATCTGCTCCTACTCCTGGAATAAATGTGTCAAGTAATCCATCTCTTATTCTCACATAACCAAGGAAATTTACAAAGGTTAAACCTGCAAAAATAGTGGCGTAACTAATTCCATCAAAGCTAGTAGTTGCACCATTGATAGTTATTTGGAGATTGATGCTATATCCTTGTGGTAAAGGTGTGCCTCCGTCTTCTCTTTTCCCGTTTAATACCCAAAATCTTACTCTTGTTGAGTCTGCTGCTTCGATTTTTTGGGGTGGTTGGATAAATGATTCTATTAAAGTGAGAGGACGATCGCTTCCACCTTCTTCTATGGTTGATTCTAGATATGTATTACCACTAAATGTGGTTTCTACCCAATATCCTCCTGATATTACAGGATAAGTACCGATTATTGCTTCAGAGTCATATTCGTAAAACCTAGAATCTGCAATTACTTCTCTAATTATTCCATTTACTGGATTGGTAGGTAACTCATTACTATCTGTTACTGCTGCGGTGTTAAAGTCTTCATCATTGCTTATTTCTATGATAAAAGGTAGGCTACGCAATGTAGTTTGATCATCATTTTTGGCTTTCCATTTAGCGATTTGTTTAGCTTCTAGAGGATTATTGCTGGGATGGTAACTAATTAAGACGAAGAATAAATCCTCTCCTGCTTGACGAATAGTGTTTTCAATTTGTATTTGTAATTTTTCTCCTGTAGCTACAGTAAAGTTAATTCCTTCTGAAAGTAAATTTCTGCCGGCGCGATTTCTACCACTAATGAATAAATACCCTGACTGGCTGGTAAGATTTCCACGTATTACAGTGTTTATTGTTACTACTGATGTATCGTATTTTTCTCTAATGGAGGCAAATTGTGTTACCATGTTTCTCCTTAATATACTTATTAACAATTGAGTTGTTGGTTATTGGTTGATTTTTTTGCCAAGATGATTAATAGCTATACTTTGTGTTATTAACAGTTTTAGCTATTAGTTGAAAGTTGTTTGATAATCTAATGTTGCTGCTAATTAATACTTTTTTAAAAAAGCTTTTTCTCAATCTGCATCATAAATTTATAGTTTTTGTTTGGCAAAATTTTGGTTGATTTACAATATCAAAGATAAGGAAAACAAGGTAGAAAATACAAGATAGAAAATAAAGACAATACCAAAAATAAATGCCAAGCAAATGAATTGATGGATAGTTAATTATTAAAGATATACTCTGAATTTAACTCGTTGTAATTCTAGTATTGTGATAGAGGGTTTGGAATTAAAATTTACCCTCTTTTTCTATTATCTTATTTCTACTTTTTCTTCTTTTATCTTTTTCTTATACAAAATCCTAAATTCAAAGTTGCTTTATTTTAATTGACTGAAATTCCTGAAAAAACAAGAGTTGGATATAAATTTATAAAGACAGTTTGAGTTGGAGATTTAGTATTATTTCTCCTTGATATTCTTTTACAAGGAAAATCTTAATATGTTTATGGTATTGATGAAATAAACATTGATTTACTACAAAACAATATAAGCTAGATAAAAAAATACAAAGTAAATTGATTAATGGATAGTTAATTATCAAAGATAAACTCTAAGTTTAATTCCTTAATTAATGGATAGTTAATTATCAAAGATAAACTCTGAGTTTAATTCCTTTTACTTCTACTATTCTCATAGATAGTTTAGAATTCCAAATTATACTAAATCCCGTTATCAAACAAGCTTTATTGGTGAGGTGGAATTCTCAATAGCCGAAAGGCGTTGGCTTTAGCCAAGGGAAAGATTGAGAAAATCTAGAAGATAAAAAAGTTTTCTAATAAGTCAACGAGAGAAAATCGGATTTGGTATTATTTGCTTTTTCTAACTATCTTAATTTGACTTTATTTCTCCTGTTTCATTTCTTTTCATTACTACTTGATATAATTTTTCCAACTAAAGTGTTAGGAAATTTATAATATAGATGAGATAAACATTGGTTTGGTAAAAAATAAGAGGAGAGAGAAGAAGAAATACAAGGGAAACTCCTTTTATCTATGGTTGATTCTTCAAGACAAAGGCTAATATCATTTTTCCTTTCATGTTGAGAAAGATAAGTTTTAGAGAATTCGTAATTCAAAATAGTCTGTAAGTTTAACTAGTTTAAATCTCCTGTTATGATAAGAATATTTGAAATTAAAATTTACTCCTATTTTCTACTAGCTTATTTCTCCTAAATTATTTCTATTACTTCATGTCTCTTGCTTCTCTTTTTGATATTTTTTTCCAAAATTTTACTAGATTGATTTCTTGATAATACAAACATTGAGTTGTCGAAAATAATACAAACTTTATCAAGAATGCAAAGCAAAAAAATGAAGACAAGATAGATTAATTTTATCTATGGTTGATTTTCAAAGATAAAGGATAAGTTGAGAGATTTTAACTCTACTATTTTCATAAAAAGTTTGGAATTCAGACTTATTTGTTTTCTAATGTCTTGCTTTTTTTTCTTTTTTTACTCCTTCATTTTTCCTATCTTTTCTTGATACTTTTTTCCAAAGTATTAGTAAATTTATCTATTGAAAATATCAATAAGGATTTCTAAACAATAATCCAATCTAGAGAAACAAATTCAAGGTAAACTAAATTTATAACTAATGGATTCTTCAAGATATATGGTAAATTTAATCAGTTTAACTCTAGTCTTGTCATAGACAGTTTAAAATCTCAACTTACTCCTATTTTCTATTTTCTTACTTCTACTTTCTTGCTTCTATTTTTTCTTTGTTTTTCTCTATTTTTGCTTGATATCATTGACATAAACATTAGATTTGATAATAAGATGAGATTTACTAAAAAGATAAATCTTGAGATTTGCTATAGTAATGCTTTGAGAATTAAGAAAAATAATTTAGGTTTTACCCTAAGTGGTTTCTTTTGAAATTGAAAACTTAAAATTAACATCTAACTATAAACATTAATTACTAATGGCTAACTGCTAATGATTAACTACTAACTTCTAATTCTTAAAACTTATTATTGCAAGACAAAAATATCTCTTGTAATGGTATCTAATCTTAGAGTTAAAATTATATTTTCTCTTTGATAATCAACCAAAGAATATCTACCTTATTTTACCTACCCACTTTCTCTTTCTTTAAAAGTGATATCATTACTGTTTCCCATAGATACCTCTAATAGATTCGAGTAAATTTTCTAAAAGAGGAATAATCTGATTTGTTACTTCTTCTGGCTTAGGGTGATTGTAAATTTTTGCTTCTACTAAACCTTCCAAAAATTCTTCAAATTCATTGTCACTAAATGGAGAATTTTGATAGTTGGTTAATAAATTTATCAAATCATCTTCATCTAGTTTGAGAGAAATATTGAATTTTAAATTGATATTTGCCATTGCTATTTCTCCTAATTTTTCCTCATTTTTCTGTCAGTAATCAAGTTACTATCTATCAATTATTTCTCTAGTAACTACTATTTTCTTTTCTACTAATAGATAAATCATAGACTAGCTAAAATATTCACTCAATATTTTCTTACTTGTCTTTTTCTAGAATGGCAAAATTAACTGAATTCTTTTTTCAAAGTGGGTAATCTCGTTATCCTAAAAAATTGTGAGTTATGAATTTAATCCTTTTGAAACAATAAAAAATACTTTTCTACTCTATTTTGCTACCCTAGTTTTTTTTTAATTTAGTTACTGTTGTTAAATTTTTTCCTAGCCAAAACTATTCTTAACTATAAATACTGGTAACAGCTATGTAATAATTCTTCCAAAACATTCATGATATTCTTGGCGATTTTTTCAGGGTTTCGATGACTTTCAATTCTTTCTTCTACTAAACCCTCTAAAAATTCTGTAAAATCACTATCTGTTATAAAATGATTATCATAGTTACCTAATAAATTGGTTAAATCATCCTTGTCATTGATTTCTACTAAGTTACTGATTTCTGTTAACTCCTCAAAATCATCTTCATTTCTTAGTTTCCTATAATATATACTTATCATTTGCTATTCTCCTAAATCCCTAAATTAAGGTATAATTATTTTTGAAGTTTTGACTGCTTTTTTTGATTCTGTTGTGAATAGCTCTTTAAATCAATAGTGATGTTTCACAACTAAATCCACTTGTTAACATTATAACAATAAAATCCAAAAATCCCAAGGATTTTTTAACATTTACAAGTTTTTTTCCAAAAAGACGAGAAATAGCAAGTTTATCCATAATGCTAAACATAAAATCGAAAAATAAAACCCTATTTATCCTTGAATTTTAAAAAAAATCTTGTTATGCTAGAAGTAGAGCCTAAATTCAGTATCTTTATTGTTTAATACAACGGAAGATCGAAAAGCAATTATTAAAAAATTTTAAAGTTTGTAGATTTTTTGAAAATTTATGCTACGCTGAAATTATAACTTAAAAACCAGCTAAACACTGAATCTGGTAAGGGTTTGTTCGACTATATAAACAAGCGATTTTGATAAACAGTAATAATAAATGATAATCTAAAGAAAAGTAGAAAAAGTTAGATCATTTTATTTTCTCAGCAATAACCAGCTAAAGCAATAAGTTGTTGGAGATTTCGTTAAAACTATGGCCTAATATCAATATCTTAATTTGAGGATAATTAATAACAACTTTTCTTCCTTAATCTAAGCATTATCTCCTACTTACCATTCTCCCCATTCTTTATCTCTATCATTATTAAATAAATAAAGATATTAGTATTACTAAATAACCTCAACAAAATTCTTGAGTAACAACATATGATCATCTAGAATCAAAATAAAAAATAGTTTTAAATTACAAAAAATCTAAAACTGATTATTTTTCAAAAATATTAAATAATAATATTTAAACCTTAATAGAAGAATTTTGAGTATTAATCTCAGATAAAACCTGAATAATTTCCCGTTCAAAAGCAACTTGAGCACGATTAGTTTTACCACCCAGATAAAAACCACCATCACACTTCAAACCCCAAATCTGAGAAACCGACATATAACTCATCAAAACCCCAGCTATTAATAAAGCAAAACCAGTATAAACAATAGGAATACCTGGATCCGCCTTTATTTGTAAACCAGTAGTCCCAATTAAATCATACACTTTCAAAGTTACCCCATCAATATCCACCGCCATTCCAGGACGTACAGCACTTGCCAAATTACCATTAACATCATACACCAACATAGTACCCTGTAAATCCCGTGCCAAAAGAGAAACACCCTGACTCATATCCGGTTTAATCGGAATCCAAGTACCCCAAATTTGTCCTGCTTGTTGAACAGGCAACTCACTCATTGGCAACTGAAAAATCGGACTATTATTTATTTGAGCTAAAACCCCACCAATTCCCCAGCTAGTTTGATAAAAAGTAACCCCTTTATATCGAAGAGGATTATTTACATTAATAGTTTCCCTTTTCAACTCCTTACCATCATTATCCACCACAGACAAATCAGAATAAAACTGGTCAATATCACCCTTAGGAGTATAATCAATCCAGAACCTATTTACCTTAATACCCCAATCTTGAGGAATCAAAGACTGAGAAAAAGGCCCAGCCTCAATAATATTTTCTACCTGAAAACTATTCCCACTTAAAATCATTTCCTGTGCTAAAAAACCAGAAAGACTCCCCCATATACCCCCCATCAGAACAATTAAAATACCTATATGTACCACAATAGGTCCTATTTTCCCAATTATACCTCGACGAGCATAAATACTATTTTCTTCTTGCCAAACTTTATAGCCTCGTTGAGATAATAATGGTATAATAGAATCTAGAGAACCACAGTTTAACTTTGTGGCTAAAGCCAGTTTATTAAACTGACGAGGCTTATCATAAAATTTCCAAAGTTTGACCGCTTTTAAAGCAGGTATTTGACGAGTAAAAGTACAAGCCGTTAGACTTGCGCCAAACAAAACCAATAAACTTAAAAACCACCAAGTACTATATACATGATTTAATCCCATTGCCAGAAGAACTTTCCATGTTAAAAAACCAAATAAAGCAGGAGATTCTGGATAATTTTCTTGATAAAAACTTAAGGTTTGTCCTTGTTCAATTACAGTACCACTAATACTAAAGATAGCAATTAATAATAGTAAAACTATGGCTAGTTTTAAATTGGCAATAATTTTGATCAGTCTACGTAATTCTTGGAGAGGTTTAGAGAGAAATTCGGTTGTTGTTGTTGAATCTGATAATGTCATTGATTGTAGATTGTAGCTTGATTACAAAAAAATGTTAAATCTTGAATTGTACAAACATTATACCCTGAAAATAGACAACTTTATTAACTAGACTTCCTTAAACTAGTTATAGAACAAATTCATTCTCCATAGACAATATTGTAAATTAAATCATCAATCCCTAAAAATCTTCTTCTATTTATATGGTACTAATATCACATTCTAAAATTAAAGTAATATCCTCTGAAACCAAATCTAAACAAAAATCTCGTACCGTTGGCGGTAAATTTAAATATATACTTATCTTTTTCTTAGTCACTTTAGGATTATTTGGAGGCATCGGTTCTCGCTTTGCTTATTTACAATTAGTAAAAGGGGAAGAATATCGACAAAAAGCAGAAAATAATCGTACCCGTATTATCCCTAAATCTCCTGTAAGAGGAAATATGTTCGATCGTTTTGGTAGAGTTATGGCAGCAACACGTCTTTCCCACTCCATATATGTATGGCCTACTGCCGCCAAAAAACCAACTTGGCCAAAAACCAGATGGTATCTCTCACAGATTTTAAAAATCGAAGAAAGGGAAATCCAAGAAAAAGTCGATCTCTCCTCAAAAAACTCCACTACCCTAATTAGAATCGCTCGAGGTTTAAATTTTAACGATGTCACAGCCATTGAAGAATATCGCCATCTTCTACATGGAGTAGAAGTAGATGCTGAAACTGTACGTTTTTACCCCCACGGAGAATTAGCAGCTCATGTTTTAGGGTATACAGGAGAACTTAATCCCCAACAATTGCAAGAGAGAAAACATCTAGGTTATCGTTTGGGAGATTTTTTCGGAAAATTAGGAGCAGAGGCCGCATTTGAATCTTCACTTCGTGGAGAATGGGGTGGTTTAAAACTTGAAGTAGATGGTAGTGGACGTATGCTACGGATTTTAGGACAAGAGCCAGCCTTAGCAGGTAATGATCTTACTTTAACATTGGATGTAGATGTACAAAGAGCCGCAGAAAAGGCTTTAGGTGAGCGCAAAGGGGCAGTAGTAGCCATAAATCCTAATGATGGTAGTGTTTTAGCTATGGCTAGTTATCCTCGTTTCGATCCCAATATCTTTTCCTCCCGTTTTACCCCTGATATTTGGCAACAGCTAACGGCTAAAGGAGATCCTTTTATTAATCGAGGTTTACGAGGTTTTCCCCCTGCTTCTACCTTTAAAATAGTTACCGCTACTTCAGGGATGGAATCTGGAAAATATCCCTCCGGTACTGTTTTACCTACTTATGCTTATCTTAATGTTGGGGGTACTTTATTTGGTGAATGGAATCGGGCAGGTTTTGGCCCTATGAATTATATTCGATCGATGGCTTGGAGTAGCAATACTTTTTATGGGCAAGTTGGTAGAGGTGTAGGTGGTGAAACCTTGATTGATTGGGCAAGGAAATTTGGTTTTGGTAGCAAAACAGGGATTGAATTGCCAGAGGAAACACCCGGTTTAATTGCCGATGATGCTTGGAAGCGTAAGCGTTTTAACTGGGGTTGGAGTGATGGGGATTCGGTGAATATGTCTATTGGCCAAGGGTTTACTTTAGCTACTCCTTTGCAGGTGGCTGTGATGTTTGCGGTGGTTGCTAATGGTGGTTATCGGATTCAGCCTCATTTACTTGATGACAATGGTGCTTCCCTAGAAAAAAGGGTTTCTTTGAATTTAAAACCTACTACTATTAGTACTTTACGTCAGGGTTTACGATCGGTGGTTACTAGCGGCACCGGTAGGGCTTTGAGTGTTGATTATTTGCCTCCTGCGGCAGGTAAAAGTGGTACAGCTGAAGCACCTCCGGGTAAGTCTCATACTTGGTTTGGTGGTTTTGCACCTTATGATCATCCTGAAATCGTTGTGGTGGCTTTTGTGGAGCATTCTGGAGGGGGTGGGGGATCTACAGCAGGGCCAATCGTTCGTGATGTCATGGCTGAGTATTTTAATAGTCAGAAAAAGAATAATGATTAAGGTTTTAAAAACTGCGTATTTTCTGCGCAATAATTGTGTTATATTTTATAATTTTTATAAGTTAAATTAAAAACTTAATCAATAATAGTTTCAATTTTAGTTTTAACAGAATTAGCAATAAAACATTCTTGATGGGAGATATGATGTAATTCTTCCAGTTTTTCTTGAGAAACATTCATTCCTTCGTCAAAGATTACTTTAGGTTTAAGGATTACTTTAGTAATTACATATTTTTTAGATTCATTACGTTCAAGATATCCTACAGCCTCATCTTCATAGCTATTGACAATAATTTTTTCTTTGGCACAAATTGCTAAAAAAGTCAACATATGACAGCTAGATAGAGAGGCTACATATGCCTCCTCCGGATCGATCGCATTTGCATCACCTCTAAATCCCGGTGCAGCTGAAGCTTGTATAGTGACACCATTTTTAAATTTCCAAGTGTGATTTCTAGTATAAGTTTTATATTCAAAATCTGAGGTATTTCGTTGCCAAAATAATTGGATTTGATGTTGTGACATGAGGCAATTTGCTCTCTATTTTCTTTTGAGATTAATTTATTTACATTATAATATCAATCAATTTGTCTTTAATCAATGACAGAATTTAGGACTTATACACCGTAACGTAATAATAAGGGTTTCAGGCTATCAATTTGCCATCGTTAGAACGAATTTGCGTTGTTTTGGGCTTTGGGTGGGTAACTTCTAAATTGAAAAATCTTAAATCTACGATAATTCTCTCATCTCCCCATCCAAGATTTAAGTAATAAGTAAGAAGTAATAACTAATAAGATGTATTCTTTTTCTCCCAAGTCTCCCATTCCCCCCATTCCCAAGGAAATCATCTTCCTAAAAACCATCTCCCATTCTCCCATTCTCCCATTCCCCCATTCTCTCTATCATTATTAAACAAAAACCATATTAAGAATAAAAACCCACCGCATCCATAGCACTTTCAAGAGCAAGAGAAACATGAGTCCAATGAGTAGCACCCTGACAAAAGACAATAAAAGGCTCACGAAGAGGACCATCAGCAGAGAATTCAGAAGTACTACCATCAATAAAAGTCCCCCCAGCCATCACCAACTTACTCTCATAACCAGGCTGAGATGCAGGCACAGGATCCAAATAAGAACCAACAGGAGAAAACTTTTGAATCGCCTGACAAAAAGCAATCAACTTATCAGCAGAACCCAACTTAATAGCTTGAATAATATCCCTTCGAGGAACATTAGGAAGAGGATTTACCTCATAACCCAACCGAGAAAAAACCTCAGCAATTAAATAACTACTCTTAACAGCTTCCCCCACCATTTGTGGAGCCAAAAATAACCCTTGAAACAACAACCTATTTTGATCAAAAGTAGCCCCGCAACTGCTACCGATTCCCGGAGAAGTCAATCGACAAGCCGCAGCTTCCACCAAATCTTTTTTCCCAGCAACATAACCTCCAGCAGTAACAATAGTGCCTCCAGGATTTTTAATTAAAGAACCAGCCATTAAATCCGCTCCCACAGCCGTAGGTTCACAATTTTCAATGAATTCTCCATAACAATTATCCACAAAACAAACCGTATTAGGATTTTGCTGCTTCACTAAAGTAATAATTCTCTCAATTTCCTCAATAGATAGACTTTTCCGCCAAGAATAACCACAAGAGCGTTGAATTAAAACCAAACGAGTATTATCTTTAATAGCAGTATTCAAAACTTCCCAATCAACTATTCCTTCTTGAGTAAGTGATAATTCTCTGTATTTTATGTTAAACTCAGCCAAAGAGCCATAACCACCATCTCGAATGCCGATGGCTTCCTCCAAAGTATCGTAAGGAGAACCAACCACCGCTAACATTTCATCTCCAGGGCGAAGAATGCCAAATAAAGCACACATAATAGCGTGAGTGCCAGAGACAAACTGTACCCGCACTAAAGCAGATTCAGCGCCCATAACCCTAGCAAACACAGAATCCAAAGTATCTCTTCCTAAATCGTCATGGCCATAACCGCTAACACTAGAGAAATGATGTACTCCAACACGATGATATCTATAGGCTTCCAAAACTTTTTTGATGTTTTCCTTGACTTTAGCGTCAATTTGGGCAAAAATTGGCATTAGTGTTATTTCTGAGGTTTCTAATAGCTTTTTAGTATCCATTTGCTTTTAATAAATCCAGCTTTTTAATAAATCTATTTTGCGATCCTAAGAATTATGACTTACTAACTAAAGTAAATTCAAGTTGAGATCGCTAGGCTTGGGCCTTGCCCAATGGACAAATTAGGACAAAAACTAGCCATAAGCTAAAAAAATCAAAAGAAAGATCCCTAAATCTTGAAATTTTATAAAATTTCTCCACTCTAGGTCATTAGATCTACGAGTATTAATAACGTTAGAATTCAAAATATTGCATGACTATTGCTACATCACAAAAACTTCCACTTGATTGGAATGTTATTATCTACATGACAGGAATCCACGGAATAGCCCTACTGGCTTTATTTCCCAGTAATTTTGATTGGAGAGCGGTTGGTATTGGGTTTGTACTTTACTGGTTAACTGCAGGAATTGGAATCACTTTAGGATTTCATCGTTTAGGTGCCCATCGTAGTTTTCAAACCCCCAAGTGGTTAGAATATATATTGATATTTTGCGGTACTCTTGCTTGTCAAGGAGGCCCTATTTCCTGGATTGGTTTGCATCGGATTCATCATAAATACTCTGATACCGATCCCGATCCTCATGATTCTAATAAAGGGTTTTGGTGGTCTCATATAGGTTGGATGATTATTAAAAATCCAGCAGATCAATTAGTTCCTCAATATATCAAAGATATAGAAAATGATCCTTTTTATAATTTTTGTGAAAAATATTTTATTCCTATTCAAGTAGTTCTAGGATTATTGTTATTTTCTCTAGGGGGATGGCCTTTTGTCATTTGGGGTATTTTTGTCAGATTAGTAGTAGTCTTTCACTGTACTTGGTTTGTTAACAGTGCTACTCATAAATTTGGTTATAAAAGTCATGAATCAAATGATAACTCTAAAAACTGTTGGTGGGTTGCTTTAGTTTCCTTTGGAGAAGGTTGGCATAATAATCACCATGCTTATCAGTATTCAGCACGTCATGGATTGCAATGGTGGGAAATCGACCTTACTTGGATGACAATACAATTATTACAATTTTTGGGTTTAGCTACAAATGTCAAATTAGCACCATCCAAAAATTCCACTTCCAGTTAATTAATCATTGGGAGTTACGGAATATATCGATCACTTTTGTGATCCCTGTAACTCCTAATATTTCCCATAATTATGTTAGATATTTAGTTGGAAAAATTGGAAGAATTAGGGAATACTTGGGAGATGGAGAGAATGGATTGTTTTAGAAAATTGATATTATTACTAGTATTCATACACTTTTCTGGGTTTATTAGGTAAAAAATTCCCTGGATGTAGTTGTTGTGTTGAATGTATTAATGTAATGAGGATTTTAGTTGCCAAAAATGTCAAAATTCCCTCAATATTTCATAATAATGTTGAATAATTTTTGGGGAAAATTGTTAATTTATAATCGTCTCTCCTTTGTCAACCGTTGGCTTCCGCCTCCGGCTAAGCAGAAGTCAACCGAAGTCTCTTCGTCAGCTTTGTATCTTTTATATTTTTAGTCTTGCCATTAGGTTTTTGATCTATCTTCAAACTCTAAAAAACCAATCAAGTATTTAATTGTAATTGGCAGATATAATCATATTTCAAACAATTTTTATTAAAACTTATCACTTGGAAATTATAATTTGCTTCCATCTCCTTGAACTATTTGTTTAACGCTAGTGAATCTTTCTAAACTAATTAACCCTCGACGTGAGCCTTTCTGGGCTGATATACCTAAAAATACCGATTCTCCTGATTTTGGTATTCTCGAAAATCGAGGGGATGAATTAATATATACTAAAGCACTATCAATTTTTAAGGCAAACAAACGACTTTCTTGATAAGATTCTGTAATTATAGTATCTGCATGAGAACTACTATGATAATTAATCCAAGCAATGGCTTTTTCTAAACTATTTACTGTGCGAAAAGCAACTATCTTTTGAAGATAAGGTATTTTCCATTCTGATTTTTCTGCTATGGTTAAATGTTCAGGAAATTCTTCAACTAATGGCAGATCTCCTCGTAATTCAAAATTCTTCTCTTTGAGAAAATTAAACAATCTTACTAAGGATGATTTCTTATGTTGACTATTAATTAAAACTTTTTCAATAGCATTTACAGCATCTGGATTTCTCTTATGACTGTCAATAATCGCAAATCTAACTAATTCAAAATCTCCTTTTTCGCTCAAATAAAGATAGCAATTTCCCATGGAAGGCTCTAAAGTAGGAACACTTGAATTCTGAATCACTTGTTGTACTAAACTAGGTCGACCATAGGGAATAACTAAGTTAATAAATCTCTCTTGAGTAACTAATTCCTGAATTACACTCCCTCGATCCCAAGATAAATATTCTAGGCAACCAGGTGGATAATCTAATTGTACTATAGCTGTTTGTAATACTTTAGCCATAGTTCCATGAGTATTACTGCCAACACTGGACCCTCTGAGAATAATACTGTTGCCTGTTTTCAGTGCAAAACCTGCTGCAATGGCTCCTATTTCTGGAAAACCTTCATAGATAAAAGCAATTACCCCAAGAGGATTTGGTTGAGAATAACTCACCGAGGTATTAAATTGATAACATCCATCAATTACTTTCTCTAAAGGATCTGATAATGCTGCCAACTGTCGCAAAATTTTCACGGTTGATTCTAATCTTTGGGGTGTTAATTTCAACCAATCTAAGATAATCTCAGGCACCGCCATTTCTCTACTCATTTCCAAATCCAGAGTATTAGCTTCGAGTATAGAATCAAAAGAATTATTAATCTCTTCTGCCATTGCTTTGACTACTTGGCTACGCTCTCTGGATGTAAATTCTAATTGGTGCATAAAAGCATTATTGGCGCGCTTTAAAATCGGAAAGATTGATTGAGAGGAGATGTCATGATTCATTGTCATTGTTTTATTCCTGATTCTCATATGTTAACCAGATAATTAATCTGGCAAAAATTCTAATACTATAGTTTTCCCCAAATTTGGCATTAATGCTTTGGAACACTAAAGTATTAATAATACTAAAATTTTCTCCTAAATCTATAAGTTTATAATCTTTTTTCTTCATTGTCATTAATTTAACCTCGATTCCGATATGCTAACCAAAGGATTAATCCGGGTAAAAATGCTAGGATTAATGCTATAACTGCCCAGAGAATCATCAATGGTTTCTCCCAATTTTGTGGTAGTAATAATGCTAAGGGAAGCCAGACTATTAATAATACTAAAATTACTCCTAAAGATATTACTAAATAATGTTCTTTAATTCCATTATTTAATCTCTTCCAGTTTTTTCCATTCCAACGCCATGCACTTTTGTATGGATAAATGGATGACAATTGTTCTATGGCTTGTCCTTCTTTGATTACAATAAATATTTGTCCGCAACGATCGCAGCCTAATGCTTCTGTCAATGCGATGCCTAAGAGACAACCTTTACGTCTACATGGACATGGATATTTATTATTTAAGTCTATGGAATTAGCTTTTTGATTGCGCACAAGTTTTGCTTCAAGATGATTTCAAAATAAATTAAATATATAGCTCTTGCTATATGTCTATCTAATCTAGATTTTTTGATTAGAAATTTGCCTAACTATTCTAACCTATACAATCTTTAGCTAATCTAAATTTTTTTTTCAAGCGGGTAACGCGATTCGAACGCGCGACATTCACCTTGGCAAGGTGACGCTCTACCGCTGAGCTATACCCGCATTTCTTTTACCTTTATATAGTATGTCATAGGTTTTGATTTTTGTCAAGGGTTTTTCTGGATTTTTTTTTTGAACAACTATGTTTTAGAATTTGTAATATCAATTTTCTAAAAATGATATAACTCTTTCATTTATTAAAGACTTTCTTGAGATAAAGCAATTGACAATTGCCAAAAGATTAAGAACTATTGACAATTGATAATTGATTCAGTTTGATTGAAAATGAGAATAGATTGATTATTGCTCTAATTCTTCTGATTTAACTTCTGTTAAAGTTTTAGCAGTGGAGGCACTAATTGCTGCTGGGTTAGAAGAATAATCGTAATTAGCAATAGGGATTTTATTTTTAACTTGACTCATCAAACTAGCCATTTCTAAAGCATTGAGAGCATAATTCCAACCATGATTGCTTTTAATTCCTGCCCTTTCTAAAGCTTGCTGCATGGTATCTACTGTCAATACCCCAAAAATTACTGGTACTCCTGTTTGAAAGCTAGTTGCTGCTACTCCTTTGGCTGCTTCTGCGGCTACATAGTCAAAATGTGCAGTTTGCCCTTTGATAATGGCTCCTAGACAAATTATGGCATTGTATTGATAAGATAAGGCTAATTGACGTGCCATGAAAGGAACTTCAAAGCTTCCCGGTACCCAAATATAATCTACCTGATTGCCATCTGGGTTGATATCTACTCCATGGCGTTTGAGACAATCTTGACACCCACTTAAGAGTTTGTCTGTGACTAAGTCATTAAATCTACCTATAACAATGGCAAAACGAAATGTTTTGATTTCGGTATCGAATTTTCCCTCAAAAGTAGCCATAAAGATTTCTTTGTTTTCTTGTGATTATTGGTTTATCTTGCTTTTAGCTTAGAGCCGGCAAAGTAGTTATTTAATTTATTTTAAAGCTTAATCATAAAATATATGACCAAAATTCAACTAAGTTACAAGATTTACAATCCGATTCATTTTCTTAGTTTTAAGATCAATTTTATAAAATAACGATAGCGTTAAAGCTATCCAAAACTTGCTTACTTCCTAACCCAAAACCTATCTCCCAAGTCTTCCCAAGTCTTCCCTTGTCTCTCCCCGCCTAAGGGGGACTTTTTTTTAAAAAATTTTTTAGATTAATTGAAGCAAAGATAGAGAGATAATAGTATCAGTTGTAAGTTAATTTTAGTTTTGGAGTTGAATAATATGAAGTTGAAAAATCTTTCTATTTTGGCAATTTCAATAATTGGTGGATTCATTGGCTCAAATATAGTAACTGTGGCTAATTTTTTTCCATCTCTTTTAGAACCAACTTGGGCTGAAACTAGAGATAATGATTTGGTAGATTCAAGGGGGTTATTTGTTAATCTGACTACTGACGATACTTGGACAACAAATATGGCTATTAATTTTGCACACAATGCACTGGTTGATGGGCATAAGCCCGTTACAATTTTCCTTAATGTACGTGGTGTACATATAGCCGATAGCAAAACACTTCCTCTTAAAGATGGGAAAATAGACTTTAATGTGCATCAAAGTTTGCAAGAGTTTATAAAAGATGGAGGAAAAGTTATTGTTTGTCCAATTTGTGCTCGTCAAGCAGGATTAAAAGAGGAGAATCTAATCAATGGTGTTGTTATGGGAGAAAAGGGAGAAGTTTTACCACTTCTTTTTTCCCCTAATACAGTAACTATCTCATATTGATGTTAATGATAATTACTCGATTCTGAATCAAGATATTTATATTTGTATGCAATACACTGGAGTGCTTTAGATTTACGATCCAGAAATAAATTAAAAAAAAGAATCTAGAAAAATTCAATAATTTATGTTTTTCCTAATAATTCTACTCATCCAATCTACCAAAAATGTTAAAACTATCAACTATATATGGGAAGAATCCTAGTAGGCTCATTAGGTAGCACTCCATAATAAAAATACCAAGGCTGCTGGTGTTCCTTTATATATATACAATCATTATATGGTTTTTCTTTAATAGTGATAGACATTGAGAGGGGAATGGGAAGAATGGGAAGAATGGGAAGAATGGGAAGAATGGGTGGAATGGGAAGTAGTTGTTGATATTGAAATTAAGGAAAAAAGTTATTCTTAATTATCGTAAAATTAGGAAATTTTAACTCTATCATTAATAAAGACTTTCTTGATATTACAATAAAAGAAACTAAATTTATTTTTATATTTTTTTTTTAAATTTGTCCTATAAATTAGCAAGAGAAGAAAACGTCTAATGGAAATTTATAGATGATTTACCTTATGCAATATTTGCTCCAATTGTCTCTATCAAATAGATAAAATGTCATTAGCTCTAAGAAAATGGACTTATCCTAATTGTCAAACAAAGCATGATATAAGGGGGTGTAAGACTGAGCATAGTTTACAAAACCAAAATCTTAGCAACTTCCCCGTCAACATGGAAACCCCATCCTCCTTCTCCTGTGGGATAGGCCGAGAGGCCAAGAGGTGGGGTAATTCATCAGCAATAAGCTAATAACTAGACTACGAAAAAGTTTAAAACAGCAACAACAATAACTAAAAGAAGCCAAGCTCCAGATCCTATATATAATAGACCTTTAGACTGTTCCCAGTTTTGGGGAGAAGCATAAGCCACAGGTACTCCTATTACCATAACTAAGGATAAGAATACTAAACCTGCAAGTGCTAATTGAAATAAGATAGACATTTTTTTTATCTCCGTAATTTTGACAACAATTATTTATTTTTTTTCTCTTTTTAGTAAACTACCAAAAATTGTGCCATCTGAAAATATGTTAAATTTTAATCATCTCATTTTATGCCATCAAACTGCTGATTTTGATGCTTTAGGAGCGGCTGTGGGCTTGAGTTGTCTTTATCCTGGAGCAAAAATTGTTTTGGCTGGTGGTGCCCATCGGGCAGTTAAAGAGTTTTTGGCCCTACATCGAGATGAGTTAGCAATTATTGAGCATCGTAGTGTTAATCCTCATCTAATTCACTCTCTCAGTATTGTAGATACTCAAAAACGCGATCGTTTAGGTTCTTTATCTCATTGGCTAGATTTGCCTCAGTTAAAATCTATTTCTGTTTATGATCATCATCCAGGTTTTGAATCCGATATTCCCGCTACATATAGGCAAATAGAATCCGTGGGGGCAACTACTACTCTGATTGTAGAAGAATTATCTAAACATAACCTCAAACCTAATGCTTTTGAAGCTACTACTATGGCATTGGGAATCCATGTAGATACTGGTTCTCTTACTTTTGAAAATAGTACCCCTAGAGATGCTTCTGCTTTGGCTTGGTTAATGGCTTTTGGGGCTAATGTGAAAACTATTGCTGAATATGTGAGTCCTAGTTTACCGCCTTTGTTACAAGATTTATTGAGTGATGCTCTTTCTTTATTAGAAACTTCTACGATTAGAAGTTATAAAGTTTCAGCTGTTATTTTATCTGGGAATGATTTTGTTTCGGGTTTATCTATGCTGATAGGAAGAATTATGGATGCTATAGATTGTGATGCTTTTATTCTTGGTCACTATTATTCTAAATTAAAACCAACTAATACCAAGAAGAAAGATAACTTTTCCAACTCTAATTCTCCTAAAACTAAATTAAGTATCATTGGACGATCGAGAATTCCTTCTACCTTTCTTAACCAAATTTTCGCAGAATATGGAGGGGGTGGCCATTCTCAAGCGGCATCAGCGATGATTTCAACTGATAATCCCGAAAAAATCTTTACCCAAATTCTCACTCAATTCAAAAATCAAATTCCCCATCCTCCTAATGCTAGAGATTTAATGTCATCTCCAGTAAGAACCATTCGCCCTCATATTACCATCGAAGAGGCACAAAGAATTTTATTACGTTATGGACATTCAGGTTTATTTGTCGTCAATGAAAAAGATGAATTAGTAGGAGTAATTTCCCGTAGAGATCTAGATTTAGCATTGCACCATCAATTTAGCCATGCTCCAGTTAAAGGTTATATGAGCAGTAATATTAAAACAATTACACCAGAAACTTCCCTCTCAGAAATAGAATCTCTCATGGTAAATAATGATATTGGTAGGTTACCAGTCTTAGATTCAGGTAATTTAGTAGGAATCGTAACTCGAACCGATGTGTTAAGACAACTACACCAAGAAGGAGGAAAACTAGAACAAGAACGAAAACAAGCCCAAATTTCTTGTCTCTTACCTACCATTCGCCATAAACTTAAATCATCTATTTGGAATTTGCTAGAAATTGCCTCCCAAGAAGCAGAAAAAAGAGGTTGGCATTTATATTTAGTAGGAGGCGCGGTAAGAGATTTACTATTAATGAACGAAGAAGAAACCTCTTTAGAATTACAAGATATTGATTTAGTAGTAGATAGCTTTGAAAATACAGTGAAAACCGGGGCAGGTGTGGAGTTAGCAAACAGTTTACAACAAGCATACCCTGACGTGCGTTTATCAGTCCATGGAGAGTTTAAAACTGCGGCGTTATTATGGCATAATCATCCTGAATTTGGTTCATTATGGGTAGATATTGCCACTTCTAGAACGGAATTTTACCCCTATCCGGCGGCTAATCCTCAAGTGGAAGCAAGTTCGATTCGTCAGGATTTATATCGCAGGGATTTTACCATAAATGCTTTAGCTGTAAGGTTGACTTCTCCTAAAGAGGGGGAATTGTTGGATTTTTTCGGTGGGGTAACTGATTTAAGAAAGGGTTTAGTTAGGGTACTTCATGCTAATAGTTTTATAGAAGATCCTACCAGAATTTATCGCGCTGTTAAGTTTGCGGTGAGGTTGGGTTTTGAGTTGGAGTCGGAAACGAGAGGGTATATTGAATATGCTATTAGTAGTGGAGTTTATCAGAGGGTTTCTCAACAAAATCAACCTATTCCTGCTTTGAGAACAAGATTAAAGGCTGAGTTAAAGTATATACTTGAGGCTTCTTATTGGCAAAATGCTTTGAAGTTACTTTCTTCTATTAATGCTTTGTCTTGTTTACATCCAAATTTGAAGTTGGATAGGCATCTTTGGTGGCAATTTCGTTATGTGAGTCGTTGGTTAAAATTGTTTTCTGGGGAGTATAATTTTCCTGATTGGTTGATACGATTGGAGGTTTTAATTGGGGCGATTCCTGCAAATGATCGGGAAAAGGTGGCGATTAATTTGGAGTTACCGAAGGATAGTATTGAGCGTCTTAAGGGTTTAGATACGTTGGAATCTGAAGTGATTAAGGGTTTATCTGAGGTTAATTTAGTTAGTGAGAAGGTTAAGTTATTACGTCAATTTTTAGGTGGGAAGGGTAATAATAATCTTTTGCCTAATATCCTTTTATTGGTGGTAAGATGTCCTCGTAATATTCGCAGGATTTTATGGAATTATTATACTATTTGGTCTAAGGTTAAAGCTCCTCTTAATGGTAAGGATTTAAAAGCTTTTGGTTATAAGCCTAGTCCTGTTTTTTCTAGCATTCTTGATGCTTTATTGGCTAAAACTCTTGATGGGGAAATTGTCGATCGTCCTGATGCTGAAAGGTTTTTACGAGATAATTATGGGGAATTAGGGAATAAGTAATAAGTAATAAGTAATAAGTAATAATTTTTTTTGAGATAATCTATTATGAAAATAAGCATTCCCAATCTTCTATAGTTACCGGTTCATAAGGCTCGATATAATAAGTGATTTTTCCTTTTAGAGGTGCAAAATTTTGTTTGTTATTCGGATTTTCTGTTGGTTGATTTTGTTGAATTTGAGGATTTTTTTGAGAATTTTTTTGAGAATTTAATTCTAATTTGGAAACAAAGTCTATAACTTGTTGTTGTTTTTCCGGTGGTAATTGTCGCCATTTATTAATTAATACTTGTTCTAAATTCATTGGTAACCTTTGAAAAGAAATAATATGTTATTATTATATCAAATGGATAAAACAAAATTTAAGATGTTTTTTTATCAAAACTACCTCAGAATGGAGCATCAATTATTCCCCTTAGTTATTCACCTTAATTATTCACCTTAATTATTAAGATTAATCATTACCAAAAAAATGTTAACTGAAGAAAATACAAAAGAATCAAAATCGAGATTCAAAATATTATTAATTAGTGGAATCTTTGGCTTATCAATAGGAATAGGATTAGGTGCAGCCCTTCGTGCATCAGGAATTCAAGCACCCGGTGCAAAAGTTTTACAAAGAGAACAATCGTTTCCACAACGTGATGGATGGCCTATTACAACCGATAATTAATATTAATCATTCAAAAAGTTGTCTAATTCAGCTAATAAATCTTCCTGATTTTTCCATGGTTTAACTTTACTATCTCGATAAATCTTTGCAATAAAAGGGGCTGGATTTTTTTCAATAAATCTTTGCATTGAGATTATAGATTGTTCAAAAATATTAGCCATTTCTTCTCCTGAAAGGTTTTGGGATGCTAGAGTAAACATTCTAATCTTAGCTTGAGCAATACACAATCTTTCTAATTGATTTTTGCCAATATTGGCATCTTTAGTTAAAATAATCCATTCTCTTTTACCTACTTCTGGAATCCATTCAATATCTTTAGCATTTTGAGGAAAACAATCATCATGAATTTTAACAGTAATTCCTGTTTTTCTTAACCTATCTAAAATTAGTTTTTTTCCTAAACATCGATCGATAAAGAAAACAATTTGTTTAGGACTATAATTCATGAGGCAACAGGTAATTCACAACGAATAGCTTCTTCAATACTTTGGAAATCACAATCATAATCATGAGCTAAATCTTCCATGGATTCTCCTGCATGATAACGTTCAACTACAACACTGGTAGCAATTCCAATTCCTGCAATAGCCAACCTTCCAAAAGCAATTCGAGAATCGATTACTACTAAACGAGGGTTATTTTCTTCATTACTACGAGTAAAGGGATATAATTTAATGGCTAAACCAGTATCATCACTTTCAATACGTTGTAAATGTCGATGGAGTAAATTTTTCAATACAAGTTGTCCTTGAGAAGAAACATTAATTAAAGAACCATAATATTCAATAAAAAGATTGACTCCGTCAGTATGAAATTTATCTTGAGCTAGAGGATGGGGAATATCAAATTCTCTATCAAGGTAATCTAAAGCCATTCTAACCTTATCTAAATTGATTTTATGGTGATTACGAATTGCTCTTAAAACATGAACTTCAACCAAATTAGTAAAAGATAATAAAAGAGGTTTTTTTTGTTTGACAGAAATTAAAGGAGGAAAGATTTTAGAACCTTTTAATACAGGGTATTTTCGTCCTACAGTCCACGATCGAATGGTAGTATATGGTATTCGTAAATAACGAGCAGCATCTTTAACGGAATAGATAGGAATATCTCTAGGATCAATATTGTAGAAGTTTTTCATATAGGAATTATTATTAAATAGGTTTTATCTTGATATTTTACCTTTTTAAGTGTTTTTACTGAATTGCTTAATTTTTGAGATAATATCTCAAATTGATTTTAAACTAGAGCTAGACTTTCAGGGATCGATGGATAAATTAGAATCTAGAGAAAATTAATATTACAAAAACTAATACAAAAGCTCTACAAAAGTCAAGCATCAATTGCTAGGGAATATGAAGCATAAAGATAGCAAAGATTAAAAAAAGAAGATGGTGTAAAGATTAAAAATTAAGTTATAATTTGTAAAGAAAATCATCTAGCAATTATATTTATGAATAATCCAGTAATATATGCCTTTTTTATAGGAAGAGCCTTAGCGGAAGTAATAGGCGAAAAATTAGAAGACGCTGTAACCAACGCTATGAGCGAAATCGGGAAATTTGATGCCGAAACTAGAGAAAATTTAAGGCAATTCACCGAAGAAGTAATGAGACGCGCTCAATCTCAAGCAGAAAATGAAACTTCTCAAGGAAGTTCTAGTTATAGTACAGGTAGTAACATTAGTAACACTTCTCTAGAAAATTCAACAGGAGGAGATTTACAAGAAACTATTGACGAACTACGAGCAGAAATAGCACGACTAAAAACCGAGTTAAAAAAATATCGTAGTTAAGGAAAAATCCTACTATAGATTATTCAGATTTTTATTGCCAAATAAGAATTCTAATTGGAAATTAAAACTAATTAAGAAGAAAAAATAAAAATAAAAGCCTTTATTTGATGTTAATTTAAAATAAAAAGATAAAAGAGTGTCTGCTATTTCACAAAATTACAATAAAAAGATTGAAAACAAACTAAAAAAAGTGACAAATCCAAGTTTGAATTCACAAGGTAAAAATAAAAAAGTCTATCGGTGGAATCGAGAAAACTATTCACCTGCTAGGAGGAGATTAGACATATGGAGATTCGTACTCTCTCTATGGATTAGATTATGGCGCAATACCCAGAAATGGACATATGTAAATGGCTATACTAAAGAAAAAAAAGTCGCAAGACAAAAAATTCAAGCAGCATGGATTAAAGAAAGCTTGTTAGAATTAGGACCAACATTTATAAAAGTAGGTCAATTATTTTCAACTCGTGCAGATTTATTTCCCACAGAATATGTAGAAGAATTATCAAAACTCCAAGATAAAGTACCAGCTTTTAGCTATGAACAGGCAAAAGCAATTATTGAAGAGGATTTAGGCAAAGATTTAAATAAATTATTTGCATCATTCGATCCTGTGCCATTAGCAGCAGCTAGTTTAGGTCAAGTTCACAAGGCCAAATTGCATAATGGAGAAGATGTAGTTGTCAAAATACAACGTCCAGGATTAAAACAATTATTTACCATAGATTTGGCAATTCTTAAGAGAATCGCTAAATATTTCCAAAACCACAAAGAATTTGGACAAGGTAGAGATTGGATGGGCATCTACGAAGAATGCTGTCGAATACTTTGGGAAGAAACGGATTATCTCAATGAAGGCCGTAATGCTGATACTTTTCGTCGGAATTTTCGAGGGGAAAATTGGGTAAAAGTACCGAGAGTATATTGGCGTTATACCTCCTTAAGAGTTGTAACCTTAGAGTATGCACCGGGAATCAAAATAAGTCATTATGATGCCCTAGAAGCAGCAGGATTGGATCGCAAACGATTGGCAATTTTAGGGGCAAAAGCATATTTACAACAAATATTATATTATGGCTTTTTTCATGCCGATCCACATCCAGGTAACATCGCAGTAAGTCCTGATGGCTCTTTAATTTTTTATGATTTTGGTATGATGGGCCAAATAAAAGCTAACGTCAGAGAAAATTTGATGGAAACTTTATTGGGAATAGCTCAAAAAAATGGCGATCGAATTGTACAATCACTAATAAATTTAGAAGTATTAGTAAAAACAGAGGATATGACTTCAGTGAGAAGATCTATCCAGTTTATGCTAGATAACTTTATGGATAAGCCCTTTGAAGAGCAATCAGTGACAGAAATAAGTGAAGATCTCTACGAGATCGCCTTCGATCGAACCTTTAGGTTTCCAGCAACTTTTACCTTTGTCATGAGAGCATTTTCCACCTTAGAAGGGGTAGGAAAAGGTTTAGATCCTCAATTTAGTTTTATGGAGGTAGCACAACCCTTTGCATTTGAGCTTATGAGTAATGATAATAACGGCTATAGCGCAGCCAATACTATATTTGACGCTTTAAGCAAACAAGCAGTAGAAGTTAGTAGCAGTGCTTTAGGTTTACCACGGAAAATAGAAGATACAATAGAGAAGTTAGAGCGAGGAGATCTACGTTTGCGAGTGCGCTCTTTAGAATCAGAAAGAGCATTGCGTCGTTTGGGAGCAATCCAACTCAGCACTAACTATACTTTAATCACCAGTGCCTTGGTTTTATCAGCAACTATTTTATTTGTTAATGGTGAACTAATTATCGCTATACTGGTAATATTGTTAGCAGGTATTCCTGGAATAGCTCTATTTCGTCTTCTCAAACGAATTGATCGCATTGATCGAATGTTTTAATGTTTTGTACTATAGTTAATTAGGTAAATATGAAGGATCTTAGCTTCAAAGGAAGCTTTAAGGGCATCGGAAAAAGCGATAAGGGAAACCATCGCTCAGGAAATCAGGATAATTTCTATGTAGATCCTGAGGGACGCTTTTTTATTGTAGCAGATGGTATGGGCGGTCATGCCGGAGGTGAAGAAGCTAGTAAAATAGCTACAGATACAATAAGTAACTATTTAAATGAGACTTGGAGTAATGAAGATTATAATTCTCAGGAATTAATCCAAGAGGCTTTGGAAAATGCTAACAAAGCAATTATTGAAGATCAACTACAAAACCCAGAAAGAGCTGATATGGGAACAACAGTTGTCCTAATCGCTTTTAGAGAAGAACATTGTTGGCAAGCTCATATAGGTGATTCTCGTCTCTATCGCTTACGCAATAGTAAGTTAGAACAAATCACAGAAGATCATACTTGGGTCGCACGAGCAATTAAATCTGGAGATTTAAGTCAGGAAGAAGCTAAAAACCATCCTTGGCGTCATGTATTATCTCAGTGCCTCGGACGTAAAGATTTATATAGAATAGATGTGGATTCTCTAGATGTAGAGTCAGGAGATGTTTTTATTTTATGTAGTGACGGCTTAACGGAAGAAGTTACAGATGAAGAGATTAATAAATGTCTCAAAGATGTTAGTGAAGATCCCGAAAAAGCCACTAGTTTATTGATCGATACCGCTAAAGAAAATGGAGGCTCTGATAATATTACTGTGATTTTAGTAGAAGCAAAAACTCAAGAAGCCCCATCTTCATCAGATTAAACACAAGGATAAATAACTACTATGACATCAAAAGTAGTTGAAATTCTCTCGGCAGAACAAATTCGTCGGACGATTAACCGTTTGGCATCTGAAACTATAGAAAAATCTGGGGAATTATCCCAGTTAGTTTTATTAGGAATATATACTAGAGGTGTTCCTTTGGCTCGGTTATTAGCCCATCAGATTCAGGTACAAGAAGGATTAGATGTTCCTGTAGGGGCATTGGATATTACTTTTTATCGAGATGATCTTGATACTCATTCTATGCTTACTCCGGCTAAAACTGACATTCCTTTTGATTTGACTGGCAAAAATGTAGTATTAGTAGATGATGTTATTTATAAAGGGCGGACGATTCGTGCCGCTTTAAATGCTATAAATGAATATGGAAGACCTGAAATAATCAGATTATTAGTACTAGTCGATCGAGGGCATCGTCAGTTACCAATTCATCCAGATTTTATTGGGAAAAAATTACCTACTTCTACGGAGGAAAAAGTAAAAGTTTATTTTGAAGATATTGATGGGAAAGATGCTGTGGAATTAATTAAAGGATAATTAATGATAAACCTTGAGTTGAAAGATGGGGAATGGGAAGAGTGGGAGAATAGGAGAATGGGAGATGGGGAGAGTAATATCATTTTATCCATTAGTATTATATACAATGGTTAAGGGGAGACAAGGATGGACTTGGGGGACAAGGGGGACAAGGAAGAAAAAGAGTATATTTTATTTACTTATTACTTATTACTTATTACTTATTACTTATTACTTAAATCAAGGATGGGGGGAATGGGAGAGGGAGAGTGGGAGAATAGGAGAATGGGAGAATAGGAGAATGGGAGAATGGGAATTTCTTCAGACAAGGAAGACAAGGGAGACAAGGGAGAATTTAGTATATATTCTTACTTGAGACTTGAAACTTGAGACTTACATAATTTGTAAAAATTGATATCAGTGACAAACTTCAAGACGATGGAAGAGATAAAGCATTTCCATTCCCGGAACAATTAAACTAGGAAGATGACCTTTACAAGCATCTTGAGAATAAAAAAATTGTCCCTGAGATAACCAATTTCCATGAATACGCCAACCAACTTTATCCCCAAATGCGTTCCACATTCCTTGATTATATTTATAACTGCCCCCCATACCTTGATAAATTTCTTTCTGGATACTAAAGCCAAAATGTCCTTGACTATAAAATTTCCATAATCGATCGATAGTAAGTAAATCCAAACAGGGAAAATTTTCAATATCTCTAACTAACAATAATTCTATATTTTCTATTTCATTTTGTTTTCCTGCTTCTAACATCACTTTTCTAGTTTCTTGATCAGCTTCTTGCCAATTGTTTTGCTTTAATAAATATTCCAGTTTTCTGTAATCTAGATCTACTTCACTAACGACATTGATCGTACTTTTTTCCAACAATCCTAACCATTTTTTCATAGTTTGAGGTCGATCTTGAGGCAATAATTCTAATCCTTGAAGGATAACATCATTAAGAGAATCACTTATTTGAGAATTATATTTTTTTGGAGGAGACAAAGAAATCTGATGTTTTTTGCGTAAATGAGCAGGACAAGGAACCTCCTTAGTTAATAAAAAATATAAAGTAGCCGCTAAAGCATAAACATCAGTATAAGCCCCTCGAATAGCCTTCTTTTTATATTGTTCAAGAGGAGCAAAACCATTAGTTATAGCATTAGTATGGGTCATAAATTCATTTTGAATAAACTCTCTGGCTAAACCAAAATCAATTAAAATAACTTTATTACTATTTTGATTAAGAATAATATTACCAGGTTTAACATCTCGATGTAAAAATCCCTTTTCATGTACGTAAATAAGAGCATTTCCTATCTGTTGAATATACAATAAAGCCTGTTTAATTGACAAAATACCATATTTATCTACATACTGTTTCAAATTCAAACCTTCAACATATTCCATGACCATACACCATAATCCATCTTCATAAAAAATATCTTTCACAGAAACTATATTAGGATGGTCAAATTTTTGTAAATAAAAAGCTTCTTTGACAAATCTTTCTTGGTGTTTGAAAAAATCTTCCCTAACTTGCATGATCTCATTGGGTGTTTTGATCGCAACAAAATCATGATTATCCTTATGATAAGCTCTATAAGTATTGCCAAAGCCACCACTACCTAAGATTTTGTCAATAATATATTCACCATTTTTAAACTGCTCTTTCCGTTGCCAGATCATATTGTTATAAAAAGTTAAAATTAAATCTTAAAATTAAAAACCCAGAATTGCTCTCAAGAGAGAAGAAACCTACTCTAATATTTAGAAGGATTGAAACAATCCATGTTAATCATGTTATAATCTAATTATATATCATTAAACTAAAATTTTCCATCACCATTACCTTATGAGCAACACCCAAAGTCGAAAAGCAGATCATATAAGAATTTGCCTAGAAGATAACATTCAATTTAAGCATTTAACCAATGGTTTAGAAGCTTATCGCTTTATACACTGTTGCTTACCTGAACTAGACTATAATAAAATTAATATAAAAACAACATTTTTTGGCAAAAAATTAGGAGCACCATTATTAATCTCCTCCATGACAGGAGGTACTCTTCAAGCAAAAACAATCAATTATCGTCTGGCAGAAGTTGCTCAAAAATATGGTCTAGCAATGGGGGTAGGCTCTCAAAGAGTGGCTGTGGAAAAACCAGATGTGAGTCATACTTTTACTGTACGCTCTGTAGCACCAGATATTCTTTTATTTGCTAATTTAGGAGCAATCCAATTAAATTATACTTATGGCGTAGAAGAATGCAAAAAAGTTGTAGAACTATTAGAAGCAGATGCTTTAATTTTACATATAAACCCACTGCAAGAGTGTATTCAATCTGGAGGAGATACTAATTTTGCCGGTTTACTTGAAAAAATTAACCAAGTATGCTCTAAATTATCTGTTCCTGTAATTGCTAAAGAAGTCGGTAATGGGATTTCCGGGGTAATGGCTGAAAAATTGATCCAAGCAGGAGTTAGTGCTATTGATGTAGCAGGTGGTGGCGGCACTTCTTGGGCAAAGGTGGAAAGCCAAAGGGCTGATGATCAAATTAAAAAGAGATTAGGACAAACTTTTGGGGATTGGGGATTGCCTACAGCTGAGTGTATTGTGGAAATTCGCAATGTTAATCAGGAGATTCCTATAATTGCTTCTGGTGGTTTGAGAAATGGTTTGGAAGTAGCTAAAACCATTGCAATGGGAGCAGATTTGGCAGGTTTGGCATGGCCTTTTCTTCAGGCGGCAACGGATTCCCTTGAAGCAGTGGAGGATGTGGTGGAGTTGTTGATGGCTGAGATTTCAACTGTTCTTTTTTGTACAGGAAATGCTTCTATTGCTCAGTTAAAACAGTCTAATTGTCTAAAGGAAATATAAAATTAATCAATATATAACAAAGATTAAGTTATGAATCAATTCATTAAACAGGTTTTTGCTAGTGTCATTGGCTCTATGGCAGGGTTGTTTCTTTTTTTTAGCCTTGGTGCTAGTAGTTTGGTGTTGTTATTGTTATCTACTTCTTTGAGGAGTGAGAAGCCAACGGTAAAGGAGAAGTCGGTATTGGTAATGGATTTGTCTATCCCTATTACAGATAATAAGTCTCCTGAAAGTTTGGGGGATGTTTTGGCTGATGGCAGAAAGGCTACTATTTCTCTTCGTGAAGTTATTGAATCTATTGAACGAGCGGCAAATGACAAACAAATTTCGGCAATTTTATTGGATGCTAGAGGCTCAACTAGTTTTGGTTATGGAACTTTGGCTGATGTGCGCAAGGCTTTGTTAGAGTTTCGAGAATCTGGAAAGAAGGTTTTTGCCTATGATTTGGATTGGCAAGAGCAAGATTTTTATTTGGCTACGGTGGCTGATCAGATTTTTGTTCATCCTTTAGGGGCTGTTTCTTTGAATGGTTTTAGTAGTGGAGGATTATTTTTTCGTGGTGCTTTAGAAAAGTATGGCATCGGTGTTCAGGAAATTCGAGTGGGAAAGTATAAGTCTGCGGTAGAACCTTTTATTAGAAAGAGTTTTAGTTCGGAAACTAAGGAGCAAAATTTAGAGTTGTTGGGGGATATTTGGGATAACTTTTTAGTTACGGTTGGGGAAGATCGGGGTTTAGAGAAAGAAAAGTTACTGACTCAAATTAATAATAAAGGTATTTCTCATGCAGATGAAGCACAAAAATTTGGGTTGGTAGATGAAGTGGCTTATTTAGATGAGGTGGTTACTAAGCTAAAAGAAATAAATGGGAGCGATGTTGATAAGTCTTTACCTCAAATTAATTTGGTTAATTATGCTGCTTCAAATGTGAATAAGAATTCTTGTAAGGCAAAAGTGGCTATAGTTTATGCTGAAGGCACTATTGTTAGTGGGGAAGGAGATATTGGTGAAGTTGGAGGAGATTATTTTGCCAGGATTCTACGTCAGCTTCGTCAAGATGAGGAAATTAAGGGGGTTTTATTGAGGATTAATAGCCCAGGGGGTAGTGCAACGGCTTCTGAGGAGATTTGGCGGCAGTTGGAATTGATTCGTCTTGAAGGAAAACCTACGATTGTTTCTATGGGTAATGTGGCTGCTTCTGGTGGTTATTGGATTGCTACGGCAAGCGATCGCATTTTTGCTGTTGAGAATACCATTACTGGTTCCATTGGGGTTTTTGGTTTGTTGTTTAATTTTGGGGAGATTGCTAATAATAATGGTATTACTTGGGATGTGGTGAAAACTAATCGTTTTGCTGATCTTAATAATAATTTTCGTCCTAAAACTCAGGAAGAATTGGGGATTTTTCAAGATTCTGTAGATAGTATTTATGATTTGTTTTTAGAGCGTGTGGCGGAAAAATTGAAACGAAGTAATGAAGATTATCAAAATTTGCCAATAGAAGAAATTAAGGTTAAAGTGGGTAAAATTGCTCAAGGTAGGGTTTGGTCTGGTATTGATGCTTTTGATCAGGATTTGGTGGATGAAATTGGTGGTTTGGAAGCGGCAATTCAATATACTGTAGATAAGGCTGGTGTTAAGGAGGATTGTTTGGTTGAATATCCTAGAAAGCGTAGTTTTGAGGCTGAAGTGATTGCTCGTTTTTTGGAAACTCAAGTTGATGGGAGAAATGATAATGTTTTGACAGCTGAGTTGATGAGGTTAAAGGCTGATTTAAGAAGGATTGAAAGTTTTAATGATCCTAGAGATATTTATAGTATTTTACCTTTGAGATTTGATTTTGATTAATTTTTAAATTGTAAGTTAAATTGTAGCTGTAAATTTAGATTTTTGTAACTTTTGTAATTTTCGTAACTTTTATGACTCAGTGGTTTGTACCTGTTTTATTAACGATTCTTTGTTGGGGCGTGGGAATGTTTTTACCTAAACTTTTAACAGATTCTATTGCTCCTCAAGAAGGAATGATTCATCAAGTGGTTGGAGGAGTGATTATTGCTGTATTCCTACTTTTATATAGTTTTAATTATCAAGCGATTACTAATATTAATATTAATTTTAACTTGACTAAGAATGGTATTTGGATCGGCATTATATGTGGAATTCTCAATTTTTTGGGAATTTTATTTTACTTAAAAGCTCTATCTAAAGGCCCTGTTTCCATTATTTCTAGTATATCTGCTCTTTATCCTATGATTACTATTGCATTGGCTTTTTTCTTGTTGCAGGAGTCTATGACATGGAAGCAAAGTATGGGTTTGGTTTTTGGTATAGTTGCGATCGTTTTATTAAGTGTATGAACTACCCCACCTCATGGAGGATGGGGTTTCCAACTTCACTGGCAGTAGCCAAAGTCTTAGTCAGAAGACCTCGATTTGGTCTTACACTCCCTCCACTGGCAGAATCGGGTGTTCCCTCCGATTGTACAATTCTGATCCCTTCTGCTCTGATATTTTTCGCAGCGTTTTCATCTCTATCATGCTTTGTCCTACAATTTGGACAAGTCCATTCTCTTATATCTAACGGCATTTTATCCATTTGATAAAGACAATTCGAGCAGATTTTAGAAGAAGCAAACCATCTATCAATCTCTATTATATCAATTTTCTAAAACTATGATAGACTTAGAACAAGAAAATTCTGAAATGCGTATTGAAAATGTCTGGTAGAACATCGACTGAAATCACAGAATC
>JANQIW010000175.1 GCA_028281945.1 Prochloraceae cyanobacterium PL24a_bin.78 | reverse complement strand
CATCTCCCCATCACCCATTCTCCCCATCTCCCCATCTCCCCATCTCCCCATCTCCCCATCTCCCCATCACCCATTCTCCCCATCTCCCCATCTCCCCATTCCTCCCATTTTCCTCACTCAATGTCACTAAATTGGGAAAAAAATTAATCCTTTGGGGCATTATAAACCGATACGGAAACACCTTGTTGTTTGATTTTGGCAGCAAATCGATTGGCATCCCTAAGATTATTAAAAACCCCCATCTGAATATAAATTCCTGTTATTCCTTTGGGAAAGTTGGTTAAAAAGGCATCTTTAACTAGTCTTTGGGCTTGATTATAAGATTCTTCTCCTGTGTATTCAGCAATGACATAATAATCTCCTAAGTTATTTGCAGATGGGGTAGGTTTATTAGTATTGCCTTGGGTTTGTCTTGGTGAAGGTGGTGGAGGTGGAATGGGAATACTACTTACTCTTTGATTTCCTGTAATTGGAAGTGGTTGGATTGTTGCTGGTTGAAAAACAGGATTTAATAGGGCTGTGGCTAAATCTGGGCTTCCTTTGGTAATTACTCTATGAAGTGATATTTCAGGGGTTGGAGGAAGATTCAGGGTGTTGATTTGAGATGAGTTGTTTTCTCTTATAGAAGAGAAAGTGTTAATTTCCGTTGCTGTGTCAATAATTGAGCTTTCCCCAAATCCATTTATGTTATCTAAATTTTGATTGACATCGAAATTAAAAGAGTCTAAAAGTACTAGGTTTGATTGATTGTTATTTGATTTTTCTGTTTGCTGTTCTTCCCATTGTGATAATTGATTTTGAATTCTTTCTTGTTCTAAAATATCATTTTGTGATTTCTGGGAAATTTTGCCTAATTGGGAATTAGTAAATAATATTAAACTGGATAAGATTACAATTGATATTGAACTAATAAATAACGGCGTAATTTGATTTTCTCTGGCGTTTTCTTCTTTTCTTTTATCTTCTAAACTATCTAAAAGTTTGGCTGATGATTCTAAGTAATCATTGACTGAAGCTCTCTTTCTAGTGGTTTTTGATCTGTTTTTTTTCTTGGATAAGGAAGATCCTTTTTGTGCTTGAAGATTAGTTGTGGTTAGTTCTTTACTAGCAGCTTTTACTGGTTTTAATGGTAAATAATTATTTGCTTTAGCTAATGAATTTATTTCTTGATTTTTCTCAAATCTAGCGAATTCTTCTTCTAGATTTAAGTTTAAAGTTTTGATAGCAGCTTTTAATAAGTTATGGTTGGATTTTTGCTCTGTTTTATCAATTTCTTGCTGGTAATTCATAGGTTTAATTTAATTGGATTTAGTGGTTAATATTTTGGTTATATTTTGGTTATATTTTAGTTAATATTCTGGTTAATATTCTGGTTGTTAGAGTATTATAGATTTACCCTAAATCATACATTTTGAGAAAACTAATGGCAATGAATTCTCTCGGTGAAATTCTTGAGGAAATTACTAAGTTACCTGCTTATTCTCGTCATCAACAATATTTTCAATTGCTTAAGTCTTGGAAACAGGTAGTTGATTCAAAAACTTTTCTCCAAACCCGACCTCTTTATATTTCCCGAAATATCCTTTATGTTGCTACTCATAGTTCTCCATTAGCTCAAACTCTCTCTTTACAACGTTTACGTCTCCTGTCTTTGCTTAATCCTCTTTTGTCTACTTCATTGGTTGATATTCGTTTTTCTTCTGCTCATTGGCATACTTCCCAATCTCATGTTTCTTCTTCTAAATTAAATATTTCCCAATATGAAAAAGATCCTACCACGGTAAGTTCCTTGGATCCTTCTTTCTTAAATCAGTTACCTGATGGGGATACTCCAGAGTCTGCTTTTCAACGTTGGGCAATGATTATTCAATATCTCAATCGAGATCTTCCTCTTTGCCCTAAGTGTAAATCTCCTACTCCTGAATTTGAACTTCAACGTTGGCATGTTTGTGCCTATTGTTGGTCTCGATCGTGATTTCTCCATGGTGATTTCTTGATCATCAACTCTTCACCCTGAACTTTCCATCGTGAACTCTCCATCTTGAACTATAGCCGAGGGATTCCTCGGTTTTTTCTATTTGATTAATTTCTATTAAGTTACTTTAAAACGAGATAAAATCAAAAAAATTAAGGAAAGAAGGTAGAAAAGATAAATAATTTTCTAGATGATTAATACTTTTATAGTTTTAAATTTATTATTTATTGGGGCAAATAGGTGTGATTGATTTCATCTTAATATCTCTATACATTTTGTTTAAAAAAATTAATATAATTTATTCCATATTTTTTTCCCTTTTTTCTTGGCTTTGTATCCCAATATTAAGCAAATCTAAAGAAAATCTTAAGAAGATTGAAACTGGGGATCGTCAAAAACATGATGAAATCTAACTTTAAACCAAGATAAAATCCATTTGCAAATTTGACATAATGAGGTTATTAAAGGATCCCGATGGGGCCCATAAGCACTTAATGGGGATCAAGAAAATTGAGATCCAAAGTGAAATAAGAAATTATTATGACACTCACAGAGCTATGGAAATTATCGGGGATCCCCAGTTTAATTATTTTATTTAATAAACCGAGGATAAAATCATGAAAAAATCCAATATAATCATATCCTCTTGTAAGTTTTGCCGCCATTATCAATCGGAAGGTCGTAGAGGTGGTAATTGTACTCAATTGGGTGTTGCTGTCAATTCTTCTTGGAAATCTTGTCGTTTAGCAATTCCTTCTTTTGTTTCTGATTGGGATAATGTTCAAGAAGTGGTAAATTTAAGTCCTTCAATTTATTTGGATAGTGGGGGAAATTTACAGCATTCTCAGAAAGAAGCAAATCCAGTTATAGCAAAGTCTATAAAGGATAAGAAAAAAAATAAAAATAAAAGTTTAACTTTAAATTATGAAAATTCTCAACGTCTTTTGCCTTCTTCAACTAGTGTTTTCTCCTAGATACCAAAAATAATCAATATTTTATAAAAATAAACATTTAAAAAACTAATAATTAATCGTTGAGACTTAGAGGATAATAATATTAGCCATTAATTGTAGATTTTTAACTATGGCTAAACCAAGTTTCATCTAAGATATTTTCAAGAGAAATTTGTATTTCTTCTGGAAGGGTAAATAATTCTGACATTGAGGCTTTAGCTGTATTTAAACATTTAGGATAGATAGTTTCTAAATATGGTTTTAAGCTAGGAGAGTCATCTAAATAATCTTTTAGTTGGGATCTAAAAGTGACTATTTCGGATTTCCATTTTCTGTGATTGTATTCTATTGCAGATTCCCAATCGTTGAGTTTTAGCAAATGTTCTAAAAGTTTAGTCAAAAGACTTTTTAAGGCTCGTTTTTCACTCCTTCCCATGCTTTCTAATTCTTCTATTAAGTTTTCTAAGTCTAAATCGGAGAATTTATTATTTCTCAACTTCTCTATTGTCTCTTGCAACCACTGATAATAATCTTCATCGTATAATTTTTTACTCGGTAATTGGGTTTGCATTTTTTTTCTCTATTGTTATTTATCTTTGTCTTGATTTCATTTTAGTCTTTTTGATTATATTATTGCTAATATTGAATTGTTAAAATATATTGAACAACCAAAATCATTAACAAATTAATTGAATTTAAAATATTTTACAAGTTATAAAAAAAATACCCTCAATTAATAGAGGGAATAAATCTAAAAATTAATCAAACTAGGATTAAACTTAATTAACTTTTCAGGATAAATAACTACTAAGATTAAAGAAATAAAATTATTTTTTCTTCTTATCTACAGGAATAAAAGTCCTACTCTTGCGAGAATATCTCCAAGCAACTCCATCAGGATCTTTTTCTTGACTCCATTCATAAAAATTGGGATTATTTTTATTCTTACCAAGAGTACTAGAATGCACCTGCAATCTTTTTGCCAATTCAGCTTGAATTAAAGGTTTAACAGTTCGTGTTTTTTTAACTGGTGTGACTTCTGAAGGAGAGGATTCTTCTGGTTGAGATTTTTCATCTACTTCATTATCTACCTTGTCATCTGCTTCACTTGATACAGTTGAAGTTGAATCTTTTGACTCAGTTTCTGTTTTTGTTTCAGTAGTAGAAGTTTCAGTAGGAGAAATTTCTTTGTCTGTTTCTTCCTCTTCTTTTTCCTCTTTTTTGGGAGTAGAAGTTGTTTCTTGAGATTCAGTTTCTGTTGGAGTTTCTGTTGGAGTTTCTGTTGGAGTTTCTGTTGGAGTTTCTGTGGGAATTTCTGATTCTATTTCCGTTTCTGTTTGTGTTTCAGGTTGAGTTGAAGTATCTAATTGCCCTTGTGTTTCTATTTCTTTTGGGGTTTCAATTACTGAATCTTCAACTTGACTAGAAATAGTTTTCTCTTCTTCTTTTTCCTTTATGGTTTCCTCAATCTTCTCCTCTATGGTTTCCTCAATTTCTTCTTCTTGAGAAGCCTTAGTTTTTGAATCTATTGCCTGAGTTTCTGATGGGATTTCTGATTCTATTTCTTTTTCTGTTTGGGTTTCAGCTTGAGTTGGAGTATCTAATTGCCCTTGTGTTTCGTTTTCTTCTTGGGTTTTAATTGTTGAATCTTCAACTTGATTAGAAATAGTTATTTCTTCTACTTTTTCCTCAATTTTCTCTTCTATTGTTTCCTCAACTTTCTCCTCAACTTTCTCTTCTTCAGGAGTAGAAATTGTTTCTTGAAATTCAGTTTCTTGGAGTGTTTCTGGTGAAATTTCGCTGGAAGATTCTATTTGAGATTCTATTTGAGATTCACTATCTAATTGGGTTTCTATTTCCTTTTCTGTTGCAGTTTCACTTTCTGTTGTAGTTTCAACAGAGGAATTTTCAACAGGGGAATTTTCCCATAAATTAGAAACAGATTCCTCTATTTTTGTCTCTTGTTGCGCAGTAGAAGTTGCGTCTATACTTTCAGTTTCTGTATTTTCAGTTTCTGTTGATGTTTGTGATGGAATTTCTGTTGAGGTTTCTGTCTCTAAAGAAGTAGATTCTTCTGATGAAATTTCTCTAGGAAAATCTGTGGTTTCACTTGCTTCCAAATCTACCAATTCAGCAGTATCACTCTCTGATGATTTTTCAATAGGAGATTCTTCAACCTGAAATTCTTCAACAGGGGATTCTTGAATAGAAGATTCTGAGTTTTCAACCTGAGATTCTTCACTTTGAGATTCTTCAACCTGAGATTCTTCAACCTGAGATGACGTATCACTAAGAGGAGTTTCTTTAGCCTCTAACTCTTTTAACTCTTCTTTCCCTTCAAATTCAAAAATAGGCTCACTATCTTCAAAAATTTTACCAAGGGCACTAGCCGTTAGAAAATAATATACAGTGCCTCTATCTTCAAAGACTTTGCGCATCGCCCCATATTCGTCAGCTTTGTTATCAAGAAATTGTTTTGATGCCCTACCGCTGAGATTAGTTTTGATTGATAAGTCAATCGCCGTCAGACATCCTTGATTTTCTTGAATTAACTCATTAAATAGGGGATTAACTTTTTTACATAATTGTTGCCATTGAAACTTTTCCCAAATTCTCCAAATTATACCTACTCCCATCAAAAATAATAAGATGGGCCAAGTTTTTAAGAAAATAACTACGGCAACGGCTATGGGTAATAATACCGCCAAAATTCCTGTTGTACTTCGATCGAATACTTTTCCAGTCATATTTTCTGGTTTTCCATTAATTTGTTGGCAATTTTTTGTGGGCAGATTTTGCCAGATTAATATTTGCCAATTTTGTTATTAATTAATCCATATCAATAGTGTAAATTTTAATGGTCAACATTGGAAAGTAAGTCAAGACGTTTTAACATTGTTTGACGTGCTTTTTTGGGCAACAAATCATCAAGTTTTGTTAAAGAAATAGGCAACTGATACTTTTCTTGTATGGCTTTTTGTATTAACCAGTCGGCTATAAAAGGATTTTTAGGTAATAACGGGCCATGGGCATAAGTTGCTATAGCATTGCGGTAAAATGCCCCTTCCATGCCGTCTTCGCCGTTGTTGCCATAACCTAGGATTACTTTTCCTAAGCTATCAACTTGCCCTAAATAAGTTCTACCGCCGTGATTTTCAAAGCCAATTGCGATAGGTTTTTCTCCTAATATGGTTTTTAATTCTTCTGCTAAGGGAGATGCTGTTATTTCAAATACTAAATTACCGATACAACGACGGGCATCTATTCCTGGATGTTTGCTTACAAAATCGAGTATTCCTAATCCTTCAATTTTATTTCCTAATGCCGGTTCGTAATAATGGCCTAATAATTGTGGGGAACCACAGGTAAATACTCCTGGCATTCCTGCTTCTATTTTGGCTTTTAAGGTGTCTGCTTTGATGCCTTTTAAATCTTCCATGACAATTGATTGTTGTCTGTCTTGGGCACCACCTCCTACAATTAAGTCTATTTCTTCTATTTCTGAGGCTTTAGTGTTTCTATCTAGGGGAATTATTGAGACTTTTATTCCTCGCCAAGTTGCTCTTTTTTCTAAGCAAATTACGTTTCCTCGATCGCCATAAGTGCTCATTAATGTTGGATATAACCAACCTATTTTTAATTCTATTTCTTCTGGATTCATGACTTTAACCTCTATTGGTTTCTGGTAGATAATACTTATAAGTAATACTTAGTAGATAATCGGCTTTATAAGATTTTTCTTCCTGTTAGTAATTCTCTAACTTCTAACATGGCTGAATAGGTGGGTAATATATGTAGAGTTTCATCTGGTGGAGTATTTTCTAAAGCGGTATCGATTGCTTCTTGTAAGTCTTCTTTTACTATTAGTTGAAATTCTGTTTCTAAGTTGTCACAACTGTATTGTAATCGCATTGCCATATCATAAACTCGATCGCCACTAACGATGAATTTCCCCCCTAAATTCACTAATTTCTCTGTATCTACGTCCCAAATCCAAGATACATCTGTGCCATCGGGAATACGATCGTTTAAAACTAACAAAGTTGTGGAGGATTTTCCGGTAGCTTTTATTTGATTTACAGCTCGAATTGTTTCGTTCATTCCTACGGGATTTTTTGATAATAATATTCTAATTTTTTTGCCATTAACTGTTAATTCTTCTGCCCTACCGAAAGCGGCTCGGAAATTTTTTATGGTGTCATAAATAGTGTCTTTATCGATGCCAATACTTGAGGCAACTAAGCCAGCGGCAATACTATTATATTTGTTATAAACTCCGATTAAAATTTGAGGCCATTCCTGACTATTAACATCTAAATCGCTTTTAGTAAAACTACAATTAGGGCAATCATAGTCACCAAGATGGGAAAGATAAACCCCTTTATACTCTAAAAGCGTCTTACAATTTGGGCAATAAATAGAATCCACCGCGTGAGGAATTTCTTCTAGATACAATTCTGATTCATTCAAACCAAAAAATAAAACTTTTTGAGTCAATTGTTGCCCTAAAAAACAAAGAGTTGGATCATCTCCATTGAGAATAATAGTGGTATCTTTTGGTAAAGGATTTATGGCTTCTTGCCAACGCCGGCTAATAGTATCTACTTCCCCGTATCGATCCAATTGATCCCGAAATAAATTTAAAGCTAAAATATATTGAGGCTGAATATCTTTTAAGACTAAAGGTAAAACATTTTCATCTACTTCTAAAATGGCATAATCTGCATCCAATTGACCAATTAAATTAGTATTTTCTAATAGAGTAGTAATCAAACCATTAATTAAATTTGCACCCGCAATATTATGAGCAATTTTGCAATTTTGAGTTTCTAAAATACTGCGAAGTAATAGAGAAGTTGTAGTTTTACCATTAGTGCCAACCACTAAAATGATACTTTTACGTACTTGTTGGGAAAGTAATTTTAACAATTTTGGATGAAGACGACGAGATATTTCTCCTGGTAAAACACTAGCAGCACCTAATTTTAATCCTCGCACAGTAGCAGTAATAATTTTTGCTATTCCTGTGGCTAAACCCAGACGAATTCCATCAAATATTTGCATATTTTTTAACTAATTAACTACAATTATATTAATACCAATTAAGCTGTTTACCAAGAAACAAAAACCTAAAAATTCTTCTTAATAGAAATACCAAAATTTGACTCTAAATCTTACCCAAATTTTGCCTAAATCATTCCTTAGAGAATCAATAATCTAATCAATTATTAATGATCAATTATTAACCAGAGATTGTCAAGAAATCATTACTGAAACCATAAATTATCAAATGTCAATCATCAAAAATCAATTGTTAAGGATTCCTGAGAAAAACCTCAAGTCAACAAATAACTCCCTAGCTTCAACAGTTGTAAATTTTCAGAAATTGACAAAAAAAAATAGATTAAATGTTAACTAAAATCCAATTTTGATGTAGCATAAACCTAAGTATAGATAACCATTTTAAAAAAAAATCTCGATCATGTTGTTTAATGTTACTGACTCAACTTTTTCAAAAGAAGTTTTAGAATCAAACATTCCTGTTTTAGTAGATTTTTGGGCACCTTGGTGTGGATTATGTCGATTAATCGAACCAACGTTGATCTCATTTCAAGCTAAATATCAAGGCGAATTTAAATTAATCCGTGTAAATGCTGATGATAACTTTCGATTAGCTAATACTTATCGCTTAAGAATTTTACCAACTCTCATTTTCTTTAATGGCGAATCCATTATTTATCGCTTAGAAGGTTTTCAAAGTAAAGCAGAATTATCCCATTCCTTAGAAACTATGATTAGTAACCTCTTTGCAATCTCAGCTTAAATCTTGTTTAAATTTTCACAACCTACGCACATCCTCTATTACTTTTGATGTGCCTTTTTATTAATATTTATTATAAGAAAATCAAAGCAAATACGACTTATCTTCTAAAGTCTCCCAAAATTTCCCAAAGTATTTGGTAATCAAGGTTATCAAAAACATTGGCAAAAAAAGGGAGTGCAATTTTTGCATTTTTAAGATAAACAATTCATTAAGAATAACCATAATTTACAATAAATAGGGTTATCAAAATAGTAAAGAAATATAAAGTTAGGAGCTAATGGAAACCCTTTATCAATACGCTTGGTTAATACCAGTCCTACCACTTTTAGGTGCTACGATCGTGGGTATAGGATTAATCTCTTTTGGCACCGTTACCAGTAAACTTAGACAACTCAATTCAATTTTTATTGTTACCCTCATCGGGGCATCAATGGTTTTATCCTTTGCCCTCTTGTGGAATCAAATCCAAGGACATGAAATTTACACTCGTACCGTAGAATGGGCAGCAGCAGGGAATTTCCACTTATCCATGGGTTATACCATCGATAATCTCACTGCTCTAATGCTTGTAATCGTAACCACAGTAGCTTTCTTGGTAATGATATATACCGATGGCTATATGGCTCACGATCCAGGTTATGTACGTTTCTATGCCTACTTGAGTTTGTTTAGCTCTTCCATGTTAGGTTTAGTCGTAAGTTCCAATCTGGTGCAAATTTACATCTTCTGGGAATTGGTAGGTATGTGTTCCTATCTACTTATTGGTTTCTGGTTCGATCGCAAAGCAGCAGCAGATGCCTGTCAAAAAGCATTTGTAACTAACCGGGTAGGAGACTTCGGCTTACTACTAGGAATGTTAGGTTTATACTGGGCAACCGGTACATTTGAATTTGAAGCCATGGGGGAAAGCCTTCAAGAATTAGTTTCCTCTGGCACAATTGCCGCATCCTTAGCCACCATCTTTGGAGTATTAGTATTTTTAGGCCCAGTAGCTAAATCAGCCCAATTTCCTCTCCATGTTTGGTTACCAGACGCAATGGAAGGCCCTACCCCAATTTCTGCCTTAATTCACGCCGCCACAATGGTAGCAGCCGGGGTATTCCTCATTGCCAGAATGTACCCTGTTTTAGAGCATCTTCCTGTAACTATGGATATCATCGCTTGGACAGGTGCTTTCACTGCATTTCTAGGGGCAACAATTGCTATAAGCCAAAATGACATTAAAAAAGGCTTAGCATACTCAACTGTTTCTCAACTTGGTTATATGGTTATGGCAATGGGCCTTGGATCATACACTGCTGGTTTATTCCACTTAATGACTCACGCTTACTTTAAAGCCATGCTGTTTTTATGCTCAGGCTCTGTGATTCACGGAATGGAAGAAGTAGTAGGTCACGATCCAATTTTGGCTCAAGATATGCGCTTAATGGGTGGATTACGTAAATATATGCCAATCACTGCCATCACATTCTTTATCGGAAACTTAGCAATTTGTGGAATTCCTCCTTTTGCTGGTTTTTGGTCAAAGGATGAAATCCTCGGTCAAGCTTTTGAAGCTAATCCCACTTTATGGTTTGTGGGTTGGTTGACTGCTGGTTTAACTGCTTTCTATATGTTTAGAATGTACTTTATGACTTTTGAAGGTGAATTCAAAGGTAATGATGCTTCTATTAAAGAAAAAATCTTGGCTGCATTTAATCCAGAACCTCAACCAGTTTTTGGTCCAGGAGCCATGGATGTGAAAGAATTAGACCACGAAGGTGGAAGTCACGGTCATGATGATGGTCACGGACATGGACATAGTGATGAACCCCATGAATCTCCTATTTCTATGACTTTACCTTTAATGGCATTGGCTATTCCTTCAGTACTAATTGGTATCTTAGGCAGACCTTGGGCAAATAACTTTGAAGCTTTTATTTTCCCTCCTGGTGAAAATGTTGAGGAAGTTGCTGCTCATGCTGCTGAATTCGATTGGACAGAATTCTTAGTTATGGGTGGAACTTCTGTAGGAATTGCTTTGATTGGGATTACAGTTGCTTCTTTAGTCTATCTTCAAGGCAAGATCGATCGTTATACCATCGAGAAAAACTTCCCTGCATTATATAAATTCTCCCTTAACAAATGGTATTTTGACGACATTTACCATAAAGTATTTGTGATGGGAAGCCGTCGTTTAGCACGACAAATTATGGAAGTTGATTATCGCGTGATTGATGGTGCTGTGAATTTAACTGGATTAGCAGCCATTGTCAGTGGTGAAGGAATGAAATATATAGAAAATGGCCGTGCCCAATTCTATGCCCTAATTGTCTTTGCTGCGGTTTTAGGCTTTGCTGTGGTCTTTAGTCTAGTCTAAATATCATGTAATCTAATCTAATCTCAAGATTATTTGGATTAAGGAATGCTTTTCTAAATAGGTCAAGTATTCACTTAATTCTCTAAATACCCTAATCTAGCAGAAAAAACCAGATAGATTTACCTAGTTTTTTTGGTATTAATCTTGATGGCTACTGCTATAGCTATAATCTAATATAAAAATCTTAAATACTGGGAGGAATCCATCTCCCTAAATATGGGAATTACTCTTACCCATAAATTACGATTTTTCAATCTGCCAAATTAATTAAATCTTTAATTGAATGTTTGAAATATATGACACAATTTCCTTGGCTTAGTTTTATTATTCTCTTTCCAATTGTTGCAGGTTTATTCATCCCTTTCATTCCAGATAAGGATGGCAAGACTGTACGTTGGTATTCCCTCGTTGTGGGATTAATCGATTTTGCTGTTATTGTATATGCTTTTTACACTGGCTACGATTTAAGCAATCCAGAATTACAATTAGTAGAAAGTTACACTTGGATACCAGAAATCGACTTAAAATGGTCGGTAGGTGCCGATGGCTTATCCATGCCTCTGATTCTCCTGACTGGTTTTATCACTACTCTGGCAATCATGGCGGCTTGGCCGGTTACTTTTAAACCCAAGTTATTTTACTTCTTGATGTTAGCAATGTATGGCGGACAAATTGCTGTATTTGCTGTTCAAGATATGTTACTCTTTTTCTTTGCTTGGGAATTGGAATTGGTTCCAGTTTATTTAATTCTCTCCATTTGGGGCGGGAAAAAACGTCTTTATGCAGCGACAAAATTTATTCTCTACACCGCAGGGGGATCGTTATTTATTCTTCTAGGTGCTTTAACCATGGCATTATATGGCGATACAGTTTCTTTTGATATGAGTATCATCGCTGGTAAGGATTTTCCCTTTAAGCTACAAATGTTACTTTATGGTGGCTTTTTAATTGCTTACGGTGTGAAACTGCCAATTTTCCCTCTACATACTTGGTTGCCAGATGCCCACGGTGAAGCTACTGCACCAGCCCATATGTTACTTGCTGGTATTCTTCTGAAGATGGGAGGTTATGCTCTGTTTAGAATGAATGCCGGTATGCTTCCTGATGCTCATGTCTATTTTGGACCAATTTTAGTGATTTTGGGAGTGGTTAATATTGTTTATGCTGCTTTAACGTCCTTTGCCCAACGAAATCTCAAACGGAAAATTGCCTATTCTTCTATTTCCCACATGGGTTTTGTCCTGATCGGTTTAGCTTCTTTTACCAATTTGGGGATAAGTGGGGCAATCTTACAGATGATTTCTCATGGTTTGATTGGGGCAAGTTTATTCTTTATGGTAGGGGCAACTTACGATCGTACCCATACTCTCATGCTGGATGAAATGGGTGGTATTGGTCAAAGAATGAAGAAAATTTTTGCTATGTGGACGACTTGTTCATTTGCTTCATTGGCTTTACCAGGAATGAGTGGCTTTGTTGCCGAGTTGATGGTGTTTGTCGGGTTTGCAACCAGCGATGCTTATAATCCAATTTTTAAGGTAATTACGGTAATCTTAGCGGCAGTAGGTGTGATTCTTACTCCGATTTATCTCCTTTCTATGTTACGAGAAATCCTTTATGGGGAAGAGAATAAGGAATTGGTAGAACATACTAATCTAATAGATGCTGAACCTAGAGAGGTATTTGTGATCGCTTGTCTGTTAATTCCTATCATTGGTATTGGTTTGTATCCTAAGATTGTTACCCAAATTTATGATGCAACTGCTACTCAATTAACTGAAATGCTTCGAGGTCATGTACCTAGTATAATTTCTACTACTGATTCTGTAGTACAAGATGGTGATCTATCCATGGTTACTCTTCGTGCTCCTGAAATCAAGTAATAATATTTGGGAAGATTTCGGAAAGATATTCAGATTTAAATTGTTTAATTTAGTAAAATTGATAATTTATTTTTGTTAATTAATTACTTGAGGCAGCTATTCTATGCTGTCTTTTTTTTTTGATCAATTCTTTTGATATAGTTGAGTGATTTTCATTTTAAAGATTAAATCTTTTATAAATTAGAACTTCAGCCATTTTCTTATATCAACTTTTGAAACTATATAAAATAATGAAGCCATATTAGAATACTGGTAATCTACTGGGTAAATACGGCTTACTTTGTTCTTATATAAAAATATAAAATAGACAATTATTTATTGAATATTTTTTTTGAGTTCATTCTGGATTTGTTCAAATAATAATAATTCTGGTTCAAGAAGTAATTTAAGTCTATCTAAATTTTCAGGTATTTGAACTGAATTTGGTACTAATTTTCGTTCTCTTTTCTCTACCAAAGGTAATTCCAATTTCTTTGACAGAGATTGAATATCTGAATCTAGAGTCTCAGTAAAACAGACAGCAGAACAAGATAATATCTTTTCGAGAGCTTCCTGTATAGAATATTCACGAGAAAACATATGTAGATGTGTAAGTAAATGATGTTTTGGAATTTTATCAAGAAAGTCATCAAAATCCTCACCTAAGAAAACAGTTTCTTTAAAAACACTCTCAATAAAAGGTTCTTGTAAAAATTTATTTGGATTGTTAATATTTTCTTTTATCCAAGTCAAATATTTATAAAATGATAAAACTCTTTTAATAGGATTACGTAACACAGTTATAGTAAAAGTATCTGGAGGTAAACTAAGTTGATAAGCTGGATGATGAGAATTGGCAAAAAAATAATCACCTTCTTCTATTAATGAACTTACACTATGAACAAAAACTAAACCTTTTTTGACGATTCGTCTCTGTTGCTGTTTTGACTGTAAATTAAATCCTCCTAAATTCCAAAAAGAAGAATTTAAACTTGTCCCTCCTGTTTTTCTAATATGATAATGGTAAATCCTTCGGTATTTCCCTGCGATTAAATAGCGGGATGATAAGTGCTTTATATATGCTTCATAAGCAGGCCTTGCTAAGTTTTTAAAATTACTTTTTATTTTTGTTAGCATTAGTTACCCCATTTTATTTTTCTTAATTTTATCATTGATTGCTTTTGCCTGAGAATTTAAGGAGAAATCCCCAGTCCTAGTTTTGTGCTATGACAATGGCTTGAAAAGCTGATTCTTGACTTGGATGTTTGAATTTTCTTCTTTTTGCCTCACTTATTTTCATCGGTATTTAACAGTGGATATTTTAACCATATAAGTAGATCTTTATAAATTTTCCACCAAGAAAAGTTGATATAAGAAAAAATAGCTGAATAATTTTGATTTGTTTGGTTTCAGGTACAACATCTGATATCATTTTATCCATTAGTATGATATACAATGGTTAGGGGGAGACAAGGGGGACAAGGGGGACAAGGAGGACAAGGAAGATGGGTTTTGGGCTGGGAATCAGCAGGGAAAAGAGAGCTTTAACTCTATCATCGTTTTAGAA
>JANQIW010000064.1 GCA_028281945.1 Prochloraceae cyanobacterium PL24a_bin.78 | reverse complement strand
CCACAATAATTTTTTAGATCACTAATCATGGCAAAAATATTTTTTGGTTCAATAATTCTGTTTGTTTGATGATTGTATTACCTTAACCAACAGTATCTGGACGGTTTTGCTACACTTCCAACAAAGTAACTTTTTAGGTGACACAATTTAAAGTAAACTATAAAAATTCAAGCAAAAATAAGTACTTTAAAACTACGCCAATGCGGATTATTAAACTCGCTGTTTTTCTCCCTCAAAAAAAGCATGAGAATGATCATGGTTCAATATATTTTCCTTTATCCAACAGAATACCGAATCAAGAGATACACAAATTGTTAGGTCTTATTCACTCAGACAGAAGATTTGAAGTAACTGAAATCTCTAGCTTTGAGCAGCTAATCATTGTTAATGGAGATATTTTTTATGAAAATATTAATTTGAATCATTTAGACATTTTCTTTTGGTATGGAGAAATTGGTCGTGGTAATGGAATATACTCACTGGAAGTATTGAAAGCACTCTCTCGAAAAGTTAAAGTCATTCCTAACCCCTATAGTTTTGAGGTGGGACTAGACAAATATTTTTCTCATATGGCGTTAAAAGAAAAGGGGGTAAATGTTCCCGATTTAGTGTTACTTTCTAGTAAGAATGTTCACCTAGTAGAACCCATTTTAGAAGAATGGGGCTATGGTTTGCTTAAGCCCAGAAAAGGTGGCTTTGGAAAAGGTGTAACACTCATAAACAGTTTCCCAATGTTACGTGACATGATTGAGTATATGGAGAGTTTTAACGTTGTAGGTGCTTGTGAGGGTATATTGTTAGAACGATACTATAAGAACAATCTTAGTGATTTTGTTAGTACAACCATTGTAGATGGCAAAATCATGTACGGGTATTGTAAACGGCTTTCTAAGGTCACAGATTTGGGAAATGGTTACCAAAAAATCTACGATTGTAATGAAATTGGTGGCGAAGTCGATCTCTGTGAAGTACTTCCAGCCCATGAAAAACAGGCATTATTAGCCAGTGATGCTCTAGGTTTAGAGATTATTGGTTTTGACATGATTTGGCACGAAGGTAAACCGATTATTATTGATGAAAATACTTTTCCTGGTATGTATCTCGATCTCTTCCAACAACAGAATATTTCTCTATCTGAAAAAATATATAATCTGATTCTACGAAATTCTCCTTTAGAATCTATTGTTTCTAACTTGGAAGAAAATCTAGAGGTTGGACTATTAAACAAAAATTCTTGATTTTTATTGGATGAACCCTTGTGAATATTAGGCAATCTATACAGTTTCATGATACTTGGACTCATAGCAAAGACTATGCAGCGCGCTACCAAACCTTAGAACAAATTTCTGAAACCATTAGCTGTTTACAACTTATAAAAACTGGCAGTTTACTTGATATTGGATGTGGTAATGGAGCTTTCTCTATTGCTGTAGCCAAAAAGTTTCCTGAATGTAAAATATTTGCAGTTGATGCTTTGGAATCAGCAGTTCAAGAATGTCAGAAAAGAGTAATTGAAGCTAAATTAGAAAATGTATTTGTCAAACAAGCATTTGTTGAAAATCTTCCCTTTCCAAATTCTGCCGTTGAACGTCTTTTAATTCGTAATGTCCTTCACCATTTAGCAACTGACATTGATGTTGTTTTAAAAGAACTTTCTCGTGTGCTTGGTTTTGGTGGTTTCATGGTTATTGAAGCTCCGTGCAATCTTGGAGATAAAGCTTTGGGTGATCTGATTAGTGATCTTTATTTTCTAATGGATGATTCTCATCGCAGAACGTTTCACCATCCAGATCTAATTTCTGAAATTCTGACTAAATATGGTTTTGAGACACAGTTAACTAAGTTATGGACATGGCCATCAAATATATCTCCCGAATGTGTATCATTAATAAAAAAGCATCAACAACAAAATCAATTAGGACTAAAGCAAAGAAAAAGTGGAGAATGGGGTATTAAATTAAATGTTATGAGAATTATTGCAAAAAAAAAGATGTATTGAAATAAATAAAATTCTTGTATTTGCCCAAATAAAAGCTTCGCATAATTATGAATAAATATAGAATTAATAATTTATAGCTTATTTTAAAAAACACAAAAAGAATGATAAAATACCTTTTCTAAAATCAGGGCAATTAATTTTTTATTTATATTTATATTATTTTTATACTTTTTGATGAAATTAACTAATCAATATAAGCATTTGGAAATATTACAACTTTGAGAAAGAAGTTCCACTACTGGGATTGTCAATTATTTAAACTGCTTGATTAGTGTCAGAAACGAGGAGTTTCTCTACATACTACAAATTCATGCTACAAATAGTGTCAAAACTTGATTTTTTGAGGTTTTCTGATAAAGAGGTGAGACAAAACTTATCTGATAATCAAGATCTTAAAAAAAACTAGGGCAGTAAAATAGACTTGACTTGCTATTGTAGTTTTTTTAAAGAAAATATGGAAACAAAATTTAGAAATTATGGTGTGTTGGAATTTTAATTTGTTGGGTGATTATTGATAAATGCAAGCCATATCTCATACCAGAAACACTCTATATTTTTCCAATAATCAAATTTTATCTTTGATTTTCCAACCATTGAAATAAATCTTCTTCTCGATTCCAATCTAAAAAAGTCTCTCCTAATTCTTCTAATTGACTAAAAGATAATTGTTGAATAGAAGTTTCGAGATTTGGATTAATTTCTCCTAAGTGACGTTTCAGGATACGTATTAACAAAGAAGCTTCTTTAATTCTAGCCTCATCCATTGCTTCAGCTTTACCTTCAGCTTTACCCTCTTGTTTTATGCTTTGATAGATTACAGATTCTTTCATTAATTCCTCCTTAAAATAAGCTTTAATTAAACTTTCATCAAATCTAATTCCAGCTAATAATTGCACACAGGCT
>JANQIW010000138.1 GCA_028281945.1 Prochloraceae cyanobacterium PL24a_bin.78 | reverse complement strand
CCCTAATGCATATGCTGCTGAATTACGCACATGAATATCATCATCATTAAGGCATTGAATTAAAGAATTTATCACATTCTCGTTTTTCTCTCCCAACCTCCCTAATGCATATGCTGCTAAAAAACGCAGACTATCATCATCATCAAGGCGGAGGATTAAACTATTTATCACCTCATCTTTTTCCCCTAATGAAACTCTATATTCATCCAATATTTCCTCTTCAATGAATTCAGCATTAGCTTTTAAAAGCTGTAAAACTTCCCCTTCAAACTGAGACTCATTAAAACTACAAAGAATAGTAAATACCTCCCTCTGAATTTCCCTACCAACCTTATCAGAATCAGTAACTTCCAACTCTACTAATCTCTCGAAAATCTCCTCAACCAACCCCTTATCTACCGCCTTCAAACCCTTAATATCCTCCGCCAAACAACTAGCAGCAAATAACAAATCCCTATGCAACCACTTCTCATATTTACCACCATGATGGAGTATTTCCCTAATAGCAATAGCTGCTTTTTTCGGCTTCAATTGCGCCACCAACAATAACAAAACCTCTCGCCAATTAGGATTATCAATATAGTCTTTAATATGAGTTAAAACAATGCCAAACTCCCCCTCATTATCAGATTGATAGAGAATTTCTTGAGCACAAAAATACTCCTGAAAAGTCTTATGCACAAAACTATAATAATCCTTTCCTTGCTCATTTAATAACCCCGTGCGATTCTTAATAAAGAGAAGAAAACGTTTAGCTTCCTCCCTAGCTTGATACAACTCAATTGACTTTAATACCTGAATTTCTTTACTTAAAAACTCCTCCAAATCATCCCTTTCCACCACCGTAACACTAGTAGCTTTCCCATCAATTTCAAACTCTTTATGTATCCAATAAGCAACCCTTTCCATCAACCGTTTTAAATCATCTAAATCTAGATACTGCCGATGAAAATTCCCATCTATTCTTTTAAACTTATCCCAAGTTAATAACAAAGTTTCCACCGTTTTCTCATAAAGTTGATATCGTTGCTTCGGCAAATAAGCTTGATAACGATAAATCAAAGCAATAATAGTTAGTAATAGAGGATTTTCTGCCAAAACTTTTATCCTACTATTTTGTTGAATTGTTTTCTTGAGATTCTCTTCTCTGTAACTACCTTCCTCCTTATCTTGAAAGCGAGTATCATACCAACGATGGATAAACTCTTCAATTTTTGCCTCATCAAAAGGTTGTAATTGATATTGCTGAAATTCTTGAGTATCAAAGAAATCTTGCTTATAACCAGCAGGGCGAGAAGTAATAATACTTCGATTTTCATTATGTTTACTCAAAAATGCCCTAATATCTCCTGCAATCTGATAACGTTTACTTTCCTCAGCAACCTCATCCAAACCATCCAGTAAAATCAAAGCATTACCATCTCGTAACCAATATTCAAAAAAGTCTTGAGGTAAATTTTCTACCCCCAATTTATCTTTAGTAAAATCCCTAAGAAAATCCAAAATACCCTTATCTGAATTTTGCTCAAATTGTCGAATCTTAATAATAATAGGTAGTAAATCTTCCTCGGTAGATAAACCTAACTTTTCCATCTCATTTCTAGCAATTATCACGGCAAAATAACTCATTAAAGAAGTTTTTCCACTCCCCGGTGCCCCTAACAAAACTATCTTTTTATTTTGACTTTTAGTTAATAATTCTTCCCCAGAAATTTTGCTAAAAGAAATATCATCTCTTCTCCTATCTTCTTCAGCAAAAAATTCCCCATCTATCCCCTCAAAATCCTTTAATTGCCTCACCCTAAAACTTCGATCGAAATCTAGTTGAGACTTACGAATGCCAACTTCAGGCATAACAAAAATATCAGGCAAAGTAACAGATTTTTTTTCCTCCTCACCTGCCACAGAAATCCCACCAAAATCTGTATGACTGTACCATTTTTCTATACTTTGACAATACTTTTGTTTAGCAACTCTAAACTTTAAAGCAATAGTTTTCTCCTCAAATTCCTTAATAAATACTGTTAGCCAAGGCAGAATTCTCTCCTCATTTAAAACCTCAACATATCCCTTATCTTCCACCACCTTTTTAAACTTAGCTACCCAATAATCCATATCTGGTAACTTTTGATTAGTAATTAATTTAACCAAATCATTAGCAATATCATCATCCTCAAGAAATACTTGAATAACCTCAATAGTTTTCCCCACTTCATTGTTACAATAATCCCCCAAAAGCCGTTGATTGATTTCCACCTCATTATTTTCTACCTCATTAGCCTTAGAAATCCCTGCTTTAATAGCCTTTTCAATCTCAGAAGGATTAATCTTTTTGATAAACTCTTCAGAAATTTTATTAACTATCACATTAGCAATTCTTGATAAAAAAACACTCAATAAATCCATATTTTACCCTCTGTAAAAATAAAAATAACAAATACCATCCACCAATCTAGATTGTTATGATTTTAGTTTATCTTTGTTGATAAAATCATAGCAAACTCCAGTAAAAATTCAGAGATTGAAATCTTGATCATCAACAGTAGAATAGTTATTAATCTATGATTAAAGACATTGCATAAAATTATCAATTTTTGATGAAGAGTTAATAATTAATAACTAAAAAATGCAAGTAAATCCACCTAAGTGATTAAATTATTAATTACCCTTTAAAAACTATTTATTTCAACCAAACAGAAAATATAAGTAGTGCATAAAGTTGAATTTTTGGTTAAAATATACATTAAAACATACATCAATAGTTTAATTTAGGAACAACTATTTAAAATAAATATTACAAAAAATGATAAAAAAAGAAAATATATTAAACCATCAAAATAGTAATTATCAAGATAACAAAGAAGAGAAATTTTTACACTTTTTAATCATCCAAAACTACAAGAATAAGCAAACTATTCATCTTCAAGAAGAAATATATTCCATAGGGCGTAGTTCAAAAAATTCAATTCTTATTGATTCTCCACAAGTTTCTCGAATTCATGGAACATTATTAAAAACAACTAAACAAAATAACGAATTATATACCTTAATAGATGGAGACTTAAATGGAAAGAGAAGCAGAAATGGAATATATATTAACGGAATCAAAGCTCATAAACATGAACTTCAACATGGAGATTTAGTCCAATTTAGTCATGAAGTGAGAGCTATTTATCAAATACTATCTGAATCATTATATTTGAGCAAAAGGAATACATATTCCCAAAAAACCAGAAAAAAAATGTTAGAAGAGGCTAAACAGACACAGTGTATTCCCCTTCCTAATCCTAATGATAATCAAGATAAATTAGAAAGAGATGAACTCATAAGACTAGCATCTTTTCCCGAATTATGCCCGAATCCTATTATTGAAGTAAATTGGAGTGGAGAAATAACCTATATTAATGCATCTGGACACCAAAAATTCCCTGATTTAGATAAAGAAAAATTGAAGCATCCCCTTCTGGCTAAGTTAAGAGCTTATCCTAAGAATATAAATGGAAATGTTTTCAAAAGAGAAGTTGCCATCAAGAACCAAGTATTTGAGGAATATATTCATTATTTAAACGAAAATAAACTTATTAGAATCTATATATTTGAAATAACCCATAGAAAAAGATTAGAAAAAAAACTTCACTATCAAGCATATTACGATATCACAACCAATTTACCAAACCGCACATTTTTTAATCAACAGTTTTCCAAAGAAATAGCAAACGCGAAAAGGAATAAAAAAACCTTAGCTGTGATGTTTGTAGATTTAGATAGATTCAAAAAAATAAATGATACATTAGGGCATAAAACAGGGGATTTATTACTTAAAAACTTTGGTAAAAGATTAAAAATATGTTTGCGAGAAGGAGATTATGTAGCAAGATGGGGAGGAGATGAATTTATTATACTCTTACCCCAAATAGAATCTACACAAAATGCAGCCAAAATTGCTGACAGAATAATCCAAATACTCAAGAAACCCTTTATCATAGAGGGCAATAAATTCCATGTAACCACTAGTATAGGAATAGCAGTTTATCCCAATGATGGGATAAATATAGATATATTAATGAAAAAAGCAGATGCAGCATTATATCAAGTCAAAGAAAAAGGTAGAAATAACTATTGTTTTTATAATAAAAAAATTGAAATTCAGTCTTCACAGTGGTTAATAACTGAAAATTATCTTCATAGAGCCTTAGAAAATAAAGAATTATTATTGTATTATCAACCCCAAATAAATATCACAACAGGAAAAATAGAAGGATTAGAAGCTTTAATCCGATGGAATCATCCAGAAAAAGGTATACTTAATCCCGCTAAATTTCTATCAATAGCAGAGGAAACAGGATTAATCATAGAAATTGGTGAATGGGTAATTCAACAAGTTTGCATTCAAAACCAAATATGGCAAAAACTAGGCTTACCAGAAATAGAAATAGGAATAAATTTGTCGGCAAGACAGTTTCAAGAAGGGAATTTTGTTAAAAAAATATCACAAATTCTCGCACAAACCAATGTTAAACCTAACTTATTAGAGTTAGAAATAACAGAAAAAATTTTAATGGAAAACGAAGAAAAAATAGCTCAATCTTTATACAACCTAAGAAAAATTGGACTTCATATTGCCATGAAAAATTTTGGCACAGGATATTCTTGTCTTTCCTATCTAAGGAAATCTTTCTTCCATACCCTAAAAATAGATAGTAATTTTATTCGAGAAATTAAAAATAATAAACAAGATAAAGCAATTATAGAAGCAGCCATGGCAATAGCTCGTGGTTTTAATATGAGACTCATAGCAGAAGGAGTAGAAACATTAGATAAATTGGAATTATTACAAGCTTTAAAATGTGAAATTTTTCAAGGATCTTGCTTAAGTCAGCCTTTAGCATCAGAACAAATACCTAGCTTCTTAGAAAAAACATTTATCATAAAAACCCAAAAAATAGATTATAACAATATAAATTATTCTGCTAATAATTATAAAACCCTACTAAAACCATCTCAAAAAATACGGAAACCCGTACAAAAAAAATAGTTGCCAATCCCAAGTTAAATTTGTTACATTAGCACTCGTACGGTGAGAGTGCTAATTTTTTAGAAAACACCCACACCTCAAGAAAAAAGCAACACACTAAACAAGATCGAAACTAAATTAATTATCTTGATAATCAAGGAGGATAGTAAATGGCCGCTATTACCATTAATGTATCAACAGTAAAACCTTTGGGCGATCGAGTATTTGTTAAAGTAAGCCCATCAGAAGAAAAAACAGCAGGAGGAATCCTACTACCAGACACAGCTAAAGAAAAGCCACAAGTAGGGGAAGTAGTCTCAGTAGGAGATGGGAAACTTAACGAAAAAGGCGATCGCAATCCTTTGGATGTCAAAGTAGGAGATAAAGTACTTTACTCCAAATACGCAGGTACAGATATCAAACTAGGTAGCGAAGAATACGTTTTATTATCAGAAAAAGATATCTTAGCAATAGTTTCCTAAAAATCCTCAAAATCCATCCATTAATCTTTACACATTGACAAAGTAAAAATAATTAGTCCACCCACTTAAACTAAAGGAAGATACAGAAAAATGGCTAAGTCAATTATTTATAACGAAGAAGCACGTCGAGCATTAGAAAAAGGAATCGATCTTTTAGCAGAAGCAGTAGCCGTTACCCTAGGGCCAAAAGGACGTAACGTAGTATTAGAGAAGAAATTTGGCGCACCTCAAATCATCAATGACGGTGTTACTATCGCTAAAGAAATCGAATTAGAAAATCATATCGAAAATACAGGTGTATCCTTGATTCGTCAGGCAGCCTCCAAAACTAACGATGTTGCAGGTGACGGCACAACTACAGCTACAGTACTAGCCCATGCCATCGTTAAAGAAGGTTTACGCAACGTCGCCGCAGGTGCAAACCCCATCGCCCTTAAAAGAGGAATCGATCGCGCTACAGAATATTTAGTAGGTAAAATTGCTGAAGGTGCAAAATCTGTAGAAGATTCTAAATCCATTGCTCAAGTAGGTACAATCTCCGCTGGTAACGACGAAGAAGTAGGGCAAATGATTGCCAATGCCATGGATAAAGTTGGGAAAGAAGGTGTAATTTCTCTAGAAGAAGGTAAGTCTATGACTACCGAATTGGAAATCACTGAAGGTATGCGTTTTGATAAGGGATATATTTCTCCTTACTTTGTTACTGATGCTGAGCGTATGGAAGCAGTATTAGATGAACCTTGCATCCTCATTACTGATAAGAAAATTGCTTTAGTACAAGATTTAGTGCCTGTATTAGAACAAGTAGCACGTCAAGGTCGTCCTTTAGTTATTATTGCAGAAGATATCGAAAAAGAAGCTCTTGCAACTTTAGTTGTTAATCGTTTACGTGGTGTATTAACTGTAGCTGCGATTAAAGCACCAGGATTTGGCGATCGTCGTAAACAAATGTTAGAAGATATAGCTGTATTAACAAACGGACAAGTAATTAGCGAAGATGCAGGGTTAAAGCTAGAAAATACTAAAATCGAAATGCTTGGTAAGGCTCGTCGTATCAATATTACCAAAGATAACACTACAATTGTAGCAGAAGGTAACGAAAAAGACGTTCAAGCTCGTTGTGAACAAATCCGCCGTCAAATGGAAGAAAGCGAATCCTCCTATGACAAAGAAAAATTACAAGAGCGTTTAGCTAAATTATCTGGTGGTGTAGCGGTGGTTAAAGTTGGTGCTGCTACTGAAACTGAAATGAAGGATAAAAAGCTACGTCTAGAAGATGCTATCAACGCTACTAAAGCAGCTGTAGAAGAAGGTATCGTCCCAGGTGGTGGAACTACTTTAGCTCATTTAGCTCCTGATTTAGAAAAGTGGGCTAATGATAATTTAACCGCTGAAGGTTTAACTGGTGCATTGATTGTTTCCCGAGCACTTTCTGCTCCATTAAAGCGCATTGCTGAAAATGCTGGTCAAAATGGTGCTGTGATTGCTGAAAGAGTTAAGGAAAAAGAGTTTAGTGTTGGTTATGATGCAGCTAAAAACGAATTTATCGATATGTTTAATGCTGGGATTGTAGATCCTGCTAAGGTAACTCGTTCTGCATTACAAAATGCTGCATCTATTGCTGGTATGGTATTGACTACTGAATGTATCGTGGTTGATAAGCCAGAGAAAGAAAAAGCAGCAGCGGCTCCAGGTGGCGGTGATTTTGATTACTAAGATTTTTATTGATGAGAAATAAAATTAAATAATTTTTCTTAGATGTATCTTTAGGGCGGAGTAATTCTTGCCCTATTGTTGTTTTTTTTATTCTAATTTACCAAGAACAACTAAACTTAAAAAAATGATTTATGATGTAAATCTTTAGATACAGGATTGGTTTAATTTCTCCATTAATTTGGAAAAATGAATTTAAACATAACGTAGATTATTTCATACCAATTTGTCTATCTATAATAGCACACTTTTAAGAATACTAGATTTATGAATTAATAGGTACGAATTCTTCTTCTTCTTGGTTTTCTAAATTAAATTTTTTGGTATATAAAGACTTAAGCTTGACTTTAATCATTGATTTAATCTTCTCATTTGTAATTTTTTTCAAGTTGCTTTCAGGGTTAATATCAGCTTGAGTAGTTTCTTGAATTTCTTTGTGATTTAAAACCCGTGTTTTAAACTCTTTAGAAATCCTTGGAAGTGGAGATACTCCATTATCTTTCGTTGATTTTTCAGGTACATTGATAACTAAACTTTGGAATTCCTCTGGTGCAAGCATCTTATTTGGATTTAAAGGAAGGCGAGATTTGTTATTTGCTTCTAAATAAACATAATCACAAACAACATTATCGAAGTTATTAGTCAAATCAATTTGCCAATTTTCTATGCAAGCTCCTGTCAAAGTAACATTGCTAAAGTTACTATTGGAGACTTTAATTCCACTTAAATCTGCTTGAGAAAGATCTGCACTGGTTAAAATTGTTTCTAACAATATTCCCTCTGTTAGATAAGCTTTGCTAAGATTTGCCATCATAAAATTAGCTTTTCTCATATTCGCTCCAATTAAAAAAGCATTTTTTAAATTAGCCTTGGCAAAATTCGCCCCTAATAAATATGCTTTACTAAGATCGCTTTGATTTAATTGTGCTCCGCTAAAATTAGCTTCCGCTAAGTTACAAATACTAAGTTTAGCTTGACTCAATAATGCCCTACTTAAGTTTGCTCCCTTCAAAAAGGCATTGGTAAGATTTGTTCCTATTAAGTTAGCGTTACTTAGATTTGCTCCTAGTAAGTTCATTCCTTTCAGAGATGCTTGACTTAAATCTGGAATGATAGAAGGGTTTTCTTCACGCCATTGATTCCAGCTTTCTACTCCTTCATTTAATTTGATGAGATGTTCTTGATTTGCCATGATTTTTAACCTCTTTTTTAATTAAAAAATATATTGATATCAACCAATTCGGTTTTCTAAGTTTAGAATAATTTTTTTTCTACGTCCACTATCATGACGAACTGATGTTTGTGTTAACGTTTGCATAATGTATAACTTAATCAGTTTTGTTTTTTTTTTGAATTCATGATGGATTAACCTTATCCCAAATTTATAAAACAATGATATAGTTATAACTTCCTGATTTTAGGAGAATTAAGAAAAACTTTTTTCCTCAATCTTATTATCAACAACTACTTCCCCATCTTCCCATTCTTCCCAGGCTTCCCATTCTCCCTATTCTTCATCTCTATTACTATTAAAGAAAAAAGATCTTAGTTATGACAAAGCTTTAAAAGATATGAAGTTTTTTAACTTAGTATTAAGTAAAGATCAACTTTAATAATGATTTTCTGAATTTGTTTGGAAGAGTTGGTTAATCAATAGAAAAAGAAATAAATTAGACAGATAGTTAGATATAGCTAATCAATCATTCTTTTAAAATCTACTATTCTTTTTTTTTGAAACTAAAATTTGAATCTTTGCAAGTAGTTTGGGCTATTACTTGGAATTAATCATAAAATTTTTATAAAATGAAAAATTCTACTTTACAATCAAAAAATCCATCATACATTTGTTTTATGAGCACAACAACACAAACAAGATTTCTCAATCAAGATCAAGCATTATCTCTAATAGATTCTATAGTTAAACAATCTGAAGCTGAAGGGGTTTTTGTCAGTATCTCTGGGAGGGAATCTGCTTTAAGTCGTTTTGGGGAAAATCAAATTAGCCAAAATGTTAGTAAAAATCAATTCCAAATTACCATTACTAGTTATTTTGATCAAAGTAGTGCTTCTGCCTCTACCACTGATTTAAATCCTGATAGCATCTCTGCAACCATCAAACGCTCCCAAGATTTGGCTCGTTTCGCCCCCAAGGATCCTGAATGGATTCCTTTATTAGAACCACAAATTTATGACGATCGTACTCCAGCTTTTGATGAGTATACGGCAACCATTTCTCCTTTAGCTAAGGGGGAAATAATTAAACAGGTTTGCCATCAAGCTAAAAATCATGGAGTTGAAGGTTCCGGTACTCTAAGTACAAATGTAGTAATGCGTGCTCTTGGTAATTCTTGCGGATTAAAAGCTTATGATACTGGAACTATGGCGGATTTTAGCTTTACTGCTAGAATTGAAAATGGCTCAAGCTGGAATAACCGCAGTGCTTGGAGTATTCAGGATTTACCCATTGAAGCTATTACGGAAAAAGTTATTCAAAGGGGAAAAGATTCTCGTAATCCTCAAGAAATTCAACCCGGAGTTTACCCTGTAATTTTTGATGCTGCGGCAATGAGTGATTTGCTTTCCTTCGTTATTTGGAATATGAATGCTCGCTCTGCTGATGAAGGTCGTTCTTTTATGTCCGCAGATGAAGGGGGAAATAAGGTTGGTGAAAAATTATTCAGTCCTTTGGTACAAGTTCAACGAAATCCTGCTCATCCTTTATTACAATTTAACAGGTTTAATGGCGAAGGTTTAAGTAATAGTTATTTAGATTTGATTAAAGATGGTATTCCTCTCACTCTTAACTATAGTCGCTATTGGGCAAAACAACAAAATAAAGCACCTACAGGAGGATTTTATCCCATTGTTATGACAGGTTCTAATCAAACTATTTCTGATTTAATTGCTCAAACAGAAAAAGGAATTCTCATAAGTCGGGCTTGGTATGTGCGTTATGTTAATCCTAAAACCCTTGAAGTAACTGGTATGACAAGAGATGGTACTTTTTGGATCGAAAATGGTAAGATTGCGTATCCTATTAAGAATATGCGTTTTAATCAAAGTTTACCTGATATGCTAAGAGATGTAGAAGCAGTTAGTCAAGTACAAAGATTTGGTGATTTAGTTGTACCTGGTGTTAAAGTTAAAGCATTTAATTTTAGTAGTATTACTGATAGTATTTGATTAAGTTTTCTGGTCTTTGAGTATCTAGATAAATTATTTTAGATACCTTGAATATGTAGATTAGTTTTAATTTAGTAAACAATACACCAGTTTGGATATTGTTATGCCAAAATCATCTTTTATGGCATAGCTATTAAACTATTTTTTCAGAATATTTCCTTTGCTTATAGATTTAAATTTATTTTATAGAAGATTATATAGAAATTAAGTAGTAAAGAAATGAAAAAATATTTGGATTTTGTTAGTTATAATCTGTGGTCTTTATTTTCCCCACCAGTAGGAATGGAAAATTTTCACTGTCATCGCAAACGGGGTTATACTAAAGTTAGGAAAAAAGAGCCTCAAGTTCAAGCTATTTTAAGTCAAAATACCCCTAGCCAACAAATTGGACTTTTGGCACAAGCAGTTGTTTACGAATTTCATCATAATCATGAGTTATTAAATTCTCCTAATGGTACAGAAGAAGTTGCTAAGATATTAAATTTGGAGAGGGAAATAGATGAAGTTCGACAAAGAGTGACCCAGATTATCAACAATTATTATTCTAATCCAGTATTAGTTGGGAAAAATATTCATAAAATAATGCGAGGTGATGAAGGTTTTCCTCAACCTATTTTAATTCATCATGGTAATTATCAGTTTAATTTATTTGCTGCCATGGATTGCATTATTATTGAACCAGATGGGCGATACAATATTTTAGATTTTAAAACAGGAACTTCAGATTTTGACCGTCGACAAGCACTTGTTTATTTACTTGCGGCTCGTTATCTTTATCCAAATCAAAAAGTTGTTGCCTCGTTTTATAATTTAGAGACACAACAAGAGTCAGAGTTTATCGAAGCTGGTGATATTCAGTTAGATGCTGTTGAAGCAGAATTGGTGAAGATTGCTAAAAAACATCAAGAAGAATTATATAAAGTGAGAAGAAAATTAGTAAAATTTGAGGATATCTATCCAGAATCACCCGGTATTCAATGTAAAGCCTGTGATTTTAATTCAATTTGTGAGTTTGCAAGGTTAGGAGTTTCTTAATGACAAATATAAATGGACGACAAAAATCTGAATATCTCAGTGAAATTATTCCTCTTGAAATTTTAAATCCTAATTTAATTTGCTTTTCTATCACTCCTGATATAGAAAAAGAAACAGGAAATCGTTTGAGTTATCAGTTTTCCATTGAGTTTCCTGATGTTGCTGTGATTTGGCATCAGCCTGATAAATTATTTTGGGGTATAGGTAAACAAAATAAATCTTTGCCTACTCGTCAAGATTGGAAAGAGGCTTTGGAGAGAATTAAAAATCAAGTGGAGGATTTTCAAGATTCTTTATTTGCTTTTCAATGGGAGGAAGAAACTTCACCAAATCCCAAAATTTTAGCAGAATTAGCATCGAGAATTCTTAAAAAAGAAAGGGCTTTTTCTAACAATAGTGTTTTTAAAGAAAACGATATTGAAGTTGAAAGAGAGGTGATTTTTTGGTCGGAAACTCTTGAATTAAATGGGCAATTAACTCCTGCTTTGACTTTAACTGTTAAGAGTAATATTTTGTATAAAGATACTTTAGCTGACTTCTATGAAAAAAATTCTGATGGAGAAAATCCTGAAAAACTTTTGATTGGTTTAAAGGTTAGAAGTCTAGATAAAGACAGTAGTGGGAATATTATTAAATTAATAGGAGATATTAAAGCTCATCGTCAGGAATTAATAGTAAAAACTACTGGTTCAATTAGTAAAAAAGCTTTGGAAAATGCTCCTGATAATCAACCAGTTATTGGGGTTCGTTTTAATAAAGGCACTAAAGAGTATCACTATGCTATGGCAGCTTTTCGCCCTTGTCTTACTCCTGAAACTGCTGAGCGATTTAATGTTGATTATGGTAAGTTTTTAAAGAAAACAAAAATGGATTATTCAGAGCGACAAAAGTTTTTAATTCTTTATAATAAAGAAGCAAAAAATACTCTCAAAAATTATGGGTTTTCTCTTAATAAAAGTGTTAATAGTCGTCAGTATCCTAGCTTATTTTGGACTCCTAAAGTTGATATTGAAAATACTGAATTACTTTTTGGAAATAATTATAGTGGTGCTCAAAATAGAATTTTAATTGGCTTAAAAAAAGGAGGAGTTTTTCGATATCATTCTGATTATGATTCCCAAATTAATTTTAATAATAGTAATGGGGATTTGCCAAAGATTTATATTTCTGCTATTAAACTTATTGATATTAAAGCAAGTAAATTTATTAATGATGTTAAAACCAAGTTAAAAGGTTTTGGTTTTCAAGGTGAAGTAACTCAAAAAAAAGAAATTTCAACTGAAAATAAATCTATCTCCGAAATTCGCGCTGAAGTGGAGGTGGAAATTAAGAAGATGTTGGCTACTCCTACTAATTTATTTTTAGTGTTTTTACCTCAAAGTGATAGGGATAGGGATAATAGTGAGGAGGGTAGTTATTATCAACAAATCTATGATTTGCTTCTCAATCGTCAAGTGGCTAGTCAATTTATTTATGAAAACACTCTTAAGTCGACTGATAATTATTCTAATATTTTAAATAATGTGATTCCGGGGATTTTGGCTAAGTTGGGTAATATTCCTTTTGTTTTGAAACAACCTCTCTCTATTGCTGATTGTTTCATTGGTTTGGATATTTCTCGTCGCACTAAACAATATTTGCCGGGCACTCGAAATGCTTGTGCTAGTATTCGTCTATATGATAATCGTGGTGCTTTTATTAGTTATCGTCTTGAGGGTGATTTGATTGAGGGGGAAAGAATTCCTTTACGTTTATTGGAAAAGATTTTACCGGCAGATAAGTTAGGAGGAAAAACGGTTTTGATTTACCGTGATGGGCGTTTTGTTCATGGTGAGGTGGATAATATTTTGGCTAGAGGAGAACTTATTAAGAGTCGGTTTATTTTAGTGGAGTGTCGAAAGTCTCGTATCCCTCGTTTATATGATTTAAAAGAAAATAATTCAAGTTCTAGTAAAACTATTAATTCTCCTACTAAGGGGTTGGCTTTACGTTTGTCTTCTCATGAGGCTATTATTATTACTACTGATGTTAAGTCTCATATCGGTGTGCCTCGTCCTTTACGTCTAAAAATTCACGAGAAAAGTTTTCAGGTTTCTATTGAAAGTGTGGTTGATACTACTCTTAAACTGACTTTATTACATCATGGTTCTCTAAAAACTCCTCGTTTACCGATGCCTTTATATGGTGCTGACGCTATGTCTGAGCTTCGTTTAAATGGTATTTATTCCCAAAATCTAGAGGGTGATCGTCAATTTTGGCTTTAATGGGCGTTTTTTGAGTTTGTTGGAATGGTTTTTTACAATGGAAAGAATGACTAAAGTAGGAAGATTTAGGGAGAATGGGAGATGGGGAGATGGGGAGAATGGGAGATGGGGAGATTGGGAGATTGGGAGATGTTTTTTTGAGACAAGGAAGACAAGGAAGAAAAGAGTGTATTTTATTTACTTATTACTTATTACTTATTACTTAACCAAGGATGGGGAGATGGGGAGAATGGGGGAATGGGTGATGGTTTTTCGGTGAATGGCTTCTTTGAGAATGGGGAGAATGGGAGGAATGGGGAGATTGGTTTTTGAGAATAGGGAGAAAAAAAGTGCATCTTATTTACTTATTACTTATTACTTATTACTTAAATCAAGGATGGGGAGAATGGGAGATGGGGAGATGGGAAAAAAAGAGTACATTTTATTTACTTATTACTTATTACTTATTACTTATTACTTAATCAAGAATGGGGAGTTTCTTGAGA
>JANQIW010000052.1 GCA_028281945.1 Prochloraceae cyanobacterium PL24a_bin.78 | reverse complement strand
TTATTTCGAGCACTTTTTAAACAGTTAATAACATTAATCCCTTGGTTAAATCAACATGGTTTTGATTTATGTTTAATCAGGTGCAAGATCTGAGTTATATGGTTATATGGTTTGGGACAAGTTTTCAAGTCTTCCTCTTTAGGGTATGGAAATTTTCTAAAATGTTAATTTTTTCTGGTGTATATGATACTTCTTGACGTAGAAAAAAAGACCGTTTAAAATCTTAATTAAGACTGAATTAATATTTATTTCTAAAAATACGCAATGATAGATCTTAATAATATCCATTCCCTGAGTGATTTCAAGCAAAACGCTAAAATCTACCTAAGCCAGATACAAACCGCCAAACAACCATTGATACTGACAGTCAATGGAGAAGCCAAAATCGTGGTAGAAGATATTGATACATTCCAGAAGAATCAGCAACGTTTACAGCAATTGGAAGAGGAAATTCAGCGTCTCAAGCTTGAAGCTTTACAACGAGATGTGGAAGTTGGGATTCGCCAAATCCAAAATGGAGAAGGGATCCCTGCAAGTGAAGTTTTTAAGGCATTGCAAACCAGAAGTCAAGAATTACGCTCTCAAATCTAATGTCTCAAATTATTCTTTCTCCACAAGCGGCGATAGATATCCGTGAAACTTGGGAATTTATTGCATTAGAAAATGTAGAAGCAGCAGATAAATGGCAAACACAAATTCAAGAAGCTTTGGAACTTTTGGCAAAAATGCCTTCTATGGGAAGGATAAGAAATGAATTTTCTCTTCCTCTTCGTAGTTTTGTTAAAGGAAATTATATTATTTTTTATCAGCCTTTATCCGAGGGCATAAATGTATTTCGTATTTTGCATCATGCACGGGATATTACATCACTTCTTTAAGTTGGAAATGGGTTTGAATTATTTGAGCAAGATTTTCCTCATCAGAGGATGGAAATTTTCTTAAATGTTAATTTTTATTAATTTTTTCTGTTCTGTTTTGTCTTTACCATGTTTTGAGCGTCGATAACAAATTTTGATGATCTTGAAGATATTTTAGAAGGTTGTATCCTTTGCTAGTTCTTGGTTTTAGCTGTTTTCTTTGGGTTTTTATCTCTGTTCGATGGTCAAATTTCTTCTGGATTTTCCTTTGATCGATCGTCTATTAAGCAGATCAAATTCTCGATCGTGGCTATAAAGGTTATACTGCAATAGTTTCAGCGGTTTTTTCTGGGGAAAATTTATAGGAATTTAATCTTCTATGATCTAAATTCTTCTGTGTACTGTGTTTGTTTTATAAAGGGTTGCAAAAAACAGGTAAATTTGCTTCTATCCTTTATGGATACTGGGTTTTACTGATTTATCCTCTTGAAATCTTCTGATTATTTGGTATATAAGGATACATTTTTTCTGCCTCTCTAATTTTGCCCGTGGGTGGCTGAAATTAAGAAAAATATTGCAACTAAATAGGATTTCATTGGCTGAAAGTATTATCATGACTGGGTTTTAAGGCTTTTTGTTATATATTCTATTTTTCTTCGACGGTCAAATCGATTTCTCTGAATCCCTAATTTTTTCGTCGGTGACCGTCGATTCCATACTGGGTAAGGGTTTGAGGTGTCTACTTGACAAATTTTTAACCTTGATCTATAGTGAAATTGTGTTGACCGTCGACGGAAGGGTGTGAATCCCTCTCTAGGTCTGGGTTCTGAAAGTGAACTCTCTCTATTACCTTTTCCCTGTTAAGGGATCGGAACTCAGGACCAACCATAATGCTAAAAGCGTTATGGCTATAACTCTCTATTACCTTTTCCCTGTTAAGGGATCGGAACTTTGTTCATGAATTTCTCTTTTAATCTTATTAGCTTGACTCTCTATTACCTTTTCCCTGTTAAGGGATCGGAACCAAACCCCTGGCAATATCTGATTAATGATATGGCTACAGCTCTCTATTACCTTTTCCCTGTTAAGGGATCGGAACGTTTTCTATGCTAAGATTATACTAGTCGAGAATATGTTGAACTCTCTATTACCTTTTCCCTGTTAAGAGATCGGAACTTTGTCCATATCTAAATTTCCCTTGAACCCATTTGATTGTCGGCTCTCTATTACCTTTTCCCTGTTAAGGGATCGGAACACGCTTCATCTCTGATAGCTTTGTTTTGGTATTCTTGATAGTCTCTATTACCTTTTCCCTGTTAAGGGATCGGAACTTAACTTTGATATTAGGAGACATCTCCCAATAAAACTCTCTATTACCTTTTCCCTGTTAAGGGATCGGAACATTGGAATTTCTGTGATGTCACCGTCCAAAATGGACAGTACTCTCTATTACCTTTTCCCTGTTAAGGGATCGGAACCTTTTAGTAATGAGCGAAATCCTTTTCGCTCACCACTATCGCCTCTCTATTACCTTTTCCCTGTTAAGGGATCAAAACCTGAAATCCGGCCCTTCCCAGACGATAACGGATACAACCTCTCTATTACCTTTTCCCTGTTAAGGGATCGGAACAGGAATAGACGTTGAAATAGACGAACCTTATAGCTTGAACTCTCAATTACCTTTTCCCTGTTAAGGGATCGGAACGCGCTCACGCCTTGGGCACGCATACCTTCACCGGGTTCTCTCTATTCTATTCCCTTTTCCCTGTTAAGGGATTGGGCTACCGCCCACGCTGGCGCGAACGAAACTTTTTTACAAGCGATCGCCATAAACGAAAGATCTCCTTATCTGGATTACCATTTCCCTGCAAAGGGAATTAAAATAACCCTCAAAAAAAATGATAAAATTTGATTAATAAGAGGGAAAGAGGGATTTATGATGAAAATTCAACTCAAACCAGAACAAGAAAAATTCATTAACGAACAGATTACAAAAGGTAAATTTAACTCACCTGAAGAACTTATAGAGAAAATGTTTTTAGTTTTTGAAAGAGCACAAGGTAATTACGAAGAATGGTTGAAAGAAACTAAGGTAAAAATAGAAGAATGGATGGAGTCTTTAGAAAGAGGAGAAGGAGAAGATGGAGACTTAGTTATTAATAGATTACGAGAAAAAATAACACAGATAAAACAAAATCAATAATGAAAAAATATATAATCTATCGACTTTCAGGAATATAAAAGCCTAATACCTATCAAAAAAATGGCGGAAATACACACCCAAAAAAGGCAAAAAATTTGAGACAATAGAAAGTAAAGAAAAGTAAACAAATAATCAAAACAGAAATAAAAAAATGGGACTATTCGGATTTGGCAAAAAACTAACCATACCTTCACCCTCTGAAGCATTACCAGGAAGAGACACACCAATGCCCGTGCCTGCAAAACATTACGTCAACAAAAACCCACTCAAAGCACCTTTCCCAGAAGGAATGGAAACCGCCATGTTTGGTATGGGATGTTTTTGGGGCGCAGAGCGTAAATTCTGGCAAACTGAAGGTGTATTTTCCACCGCCGTTGGTTATGCAGCCGGAAGCACACCTAATCCCACTTATCATGAAGTTTGTACCGGCATGACTGGTCACAATGAAGTAGTATTAGTGGTATACGATCCCAATGTCATTAGTTATGAAGGGATTCTCAAAGTTTTCTGGGAAAATCATGATCCTACTCAGGGAATGCGTCAAGGTAATGATGTTGGCACTCAATATCGATCGGGCATTTATACATACAGCGAAGAGCAAAAGAAATTAGCCGAAGCATCCAAAAACTTATTCCAAGGAGCTTTAAATAAAGCAGGTTATGGTGATATTACCACAGAAATTCTACATGCACCTGAATTTTATTATGCAGAAGACTACCATCAACAGTATCTTGCTAAGAATCCTGGTGGATATTGTGGTTTAGGTGGCACAAATGTTCAATGTCCAACTGGAATTGCTGCTGTTTAAATAATGGTAAATAACTAAAAATTTTATAAATTAATTTGGGAGAAAGTGAATATTTAGAGATAGCTTAATATTTTCATTTCTCTCTTGATTTTTTGGTTTATAACTTTTGAAAAAAATAAGTTTTTAAAATATAGATAAAATACAAATACTGAAATTAATTTCCTCTTCTTCTCAATAAAACCTGTAAACGAGATGAAACCAAACTATTTTCTGGGAATCTATGAAGATATTCTTGATATGCTCGAATAGCAGCTTCTATATTATTAAGATTTTCTTGTGCAATACCATAGTTCATCCATACCCAAGGAGGTGAATTTTCATGATAAGTTGCTTCCTTAAAACTCTTTAAAGCATCTTGCCATTTTCTTTCTAAACCCTCTTTCCAACCCTTGAATCCCCAAGCAAAGCTACTCTTTGGTAATTGAGTGATAAATTCCTCTAAACAACGATCAATATCCGGAGCACCTCTAGTGACAACAGCTTTTTGGAGAGCAATAGTTAGACAAGGGTAAACCCAACTTTGTAATTTTTTCGAGAATTCACCAGAAGAAAGAGATTTTTTGGAATGAAAAATAGCCTGTCTACTATAACGGATAGTATCTCTCCATTGTTTTTGATGTGCACCAATCCAAGCCTGTAACCCTAAAGTAAAAGTACACTTAGGAGACAAAGAGATAGCCTCTTGACAAGAGAGATTAGCTTGTTGCCATTTACCTAACTTTGCTTGTGCCCAAGCTAAATTTGCCTGAATCCAAGACTCATTAGGAGCAAATTTAACACCAGTTTCTAAATAATTTAAAGCTTCATTCCAGTTAGCTTGACGGCATTTTATTAAACCTAAAACTCCATATCCTCTTCCATCTTTTGGTTTTATTTTAATTGCGGATTTGGCAACAGTTTCAGCTTTTAAATCATCAATATAGATTAAAACCATAGCCAATTCAACCACAGCAATAGAAGTAGAATATTGTAAACATTGTTCGTAAAATCTTACCCCATCTTTCCACCTTTTTTCCTTAACTAATTGCCTCGCTTTTGCTAAATATAAAGACTCTAAATTATTTTTTAAATCACCTTGTAAAGCATTAATAACCTCATCAACACTTTGGAAACGATCCTTAACTTTAATACTCATACCTTTAAGGATAGTTTTCTCTAAATTGGAGTCAATATTTGGGACTAATTTACGAGGAGGAATAATGGGATCCGAATTCAATCTTTCTGTAGCATCAGGAGGGATAACACCAGTTAATAACTCATACATAGAGACACACATAGAATAAATATCCATGGCTGGGCCTCGATTTTTACCTGTTTTAGCATATTGTTCTAAAGGAGCATAACCCGGAGTTAAAATTTGGGTCATTTGTTGGGTTTTATTAGCAACAAATTCTCTAGCATTACCAAAATCAATTAAAACTGGTCTATCTTCTGCATCTAAAATAATATTATCTGGTTTAAGATCTCGATGTAATAAATTTTTACTATGAAGTAATTTTAAAGCATTTCCTATTTGGAGAAAATAGTTTTTAACTTTTGATTCTGGTAAAGGGCCTTCTTTTCTTAATAAATCTGCTAAAGATTTTCCAGGTAAAAATTCCATCACCATATAAGCAGTATCATTAGCTATTAACCAATCATAAATTTTAACAATATTAGGATGTTGACATTGATAAATATATTGAGCTTCTTGGATAAATTTTTCAATTTCTTTTTTTTTGTCATCACGAGTAATAGAAAAAGGCCAAATCACTGTTTTTCCGTGTCTGTTTCCATTTTGAGGCCAATTTTCTTTAATAGCTACTTCTTGATTTGTTTTTAAATTAAGACCTTTATAAGTAATTCCAAATCCCCCTTGACCGAGAATTTTATCTATTCGATATTGATTTTGATTGTATTGATTTTCAAGTATAGTTCCTATTGGTAAAGAATAATTTTCTGGTGTATTTTTTAATTGAAATCCACAACACGAACAAATAGAATCTGTCTCTGAAACTTCTTGTCTACAAGCTGGACATTGAATAAGTGTAGTCATAGATTTTCCTCAAAACTATTAGTTAATTAATATGTTTGAAATAAAAAGAAAATTCTGCCAAAAGCAATTTCATCCCCACAATTTAATACTTCTACATCTTTAATTTTTCCTCCAAAATTATGATGACCAAATCTTTTAATAAATGTTCCATTAGTAGAGTTTAAATCTTTAATTTTCCATTGATTTCCTTCACGAGAAATAATACTATGATTACGAGAAATGGTTTGCCAATTAGGAAAAGAATGCAAGTCTACTTTAATATTTCTAGGAGAATCATCTACACGCCCAACTAAAGCGCGATCGTCATCAATAATAAATTCTTTAATAGGATAATTAGTTTTTTGAGAAATCAGCCTAGCAGGAGGAGGAGAATAAACCTGATTAATTGCTTCTATTAATTCTCCAGCAGATTGAAAACGATCTTGAATATTGCGCTCCATTCCTTTTAAAATAATTTGTTCTAAGCCTTGATTAATTTCAAGCCCTAAAGAAGTAGGAGAAGGCAAAATATCAACAGGATATCTAGCCGGTGCTTCAATAGGATATCTTCCTGTCAACAAAAAATACATTGTGGCACACATGGCATAAATATCAGTGCCGGGGCCTGGTTTGCCGTAACTAGTATATTGTTCATTAGGAGCAAATCCTGGGGTTAAAATGGCGGTCATTTTGCCTGTTTTAGAAGCATTGTATTGCCTAGTTGCCCCAAAGTCTATAAGTATGGCTTTATCATCTGGAGTTATGAGAATATTATGGGGTTTAATATCGCGATGGAGTAAATTTTTATTATGAATTGTTTGTAATGCTGCTGCAATCTGGATAAAATAGTGCTTAATTTTTGCTTCAGGGAGAGGACCTTTTTCTTCAAAAATATCCCATAAAGGCGTGCTAGGGATAAAATCCATTACCATATATGCCGTATTATTTTCCTCAAACCAATCATATACTTGAACAATATTAGGATGTAGGCATCTGGATAAATATTGAGCTTCTTCTTTAAATTTTTTGATTTGCTCATATTTTTCTTTGAGGGTAGTTTTGGCCCATAAAACTGTGGTTCCTTGTCTGATACCATCTTCTGGCCAAATTTCTTTAATAGCAATTTGAGAATTGGAATCAAGGGAAATTCCCTGATAGGTAATGCCAAAACCTCCTTTACCAAGAAAGGATTTGATTTGATAAGTTTGTTGTTTTAAAGTAGCACCTATTGGTAATGTATCTGAAGGCAAATCCATAAGCAAAAATAGTAATTATAGCTTTTCCACAATTGAAAACTTTCTAGAGGAATAAGGAGGAATACAAGAAACAAAAAATTATAGGGAATAATCTTCTAAATGGCATTTTAAAGCAACAATTGTGGCATTATCATCAGCACCATTTTCAATTACTTTTTCTACAGTTTGATTAACAGCGGTTTGTAAATCTTTTTCCTGATTAAATATTTCTACTAACTCTTGATTGGAAAGTAAATTCCAAATCCCATCGGAACAAAGAATTAAAATATCTTCTTGTTGTATTTTAAATGATAAAAATTCATCGCCAAAATGACTTAAATCTTGAACATAATCATCTCTTATTCTAGGATTTGAACCTAAAGATTTCATCAAAACACTGCGATTAGGATGAACTAAACTTTCTTCATAAGTTATATCTCCATTTGCTACCAACATAGCTACTAATGAATGATCTTCACTAATTTGACACATTATCCCTTTTCTGATGAGATAAATTCGACTATCTCCTACGTGAGCAATATTCAAATTTCTTCCTACTACTAAAGCAAGACTAATAGTTGTACCACCATTTTTTACTTTTTCATAGACTGATTTATTAGCTTTTTCTACTAAAGAAAATAACCATTGGGTACGTTTTTCAGAAGTAGTTAAATCTTCAGGAATAGAGGTTTCTAAAATAGATTCTACTGCGGTTTTACTAGCAACATCTCCTTGAGACATTCCCCCCATGCCATCGGCTACTACTGCTAAAACCAAAGACTCTGTATTACTGGCAGATGGTTGTAAAATGCCATAATTATCTTCATTATTTAGTCTTTTAGTAGATAAACCTAATGTGGAGCGATTGGCGATTTCCCAACGTACTTTTGGATTTGCTAAATATTTACGAGTTGTTATTAACAATTCCAGCAGATAAGAGAGATTAAATCTTTCTTCGGGATGAATTGATAAAGAAATTTGTAGAATCTGAAAAATACGGGGAATTTTTTTGATAATGATATCAATATTTTTGGTTAAATCAATAATTCCTTCTGATGCAGGGGGGAGTTGTTTGTGAAGTGCTTCATAGAGAATCAACCCCACAATATAACTACTCATTTGTTCGCAAATTTCATGAGGTGGATTAGACAAAATTTCAGGAGGAGAATATTTGCTAATAAAACCAGTGTTTACTGTTTCATTAGATTGATAAGCACCGGTTAAATCAAAAAATTCAATGATATCTGTTTGCTTTATAAACTGGGGTAATAAATTTACAAAATACCATTTTTCTTTAGTAATTTGACGAAAAAATTGACATAATTGACTTGCAGTCAGCAAACATTCTTCTAAGGTATGTTCTTGTTGAAGCCAATAAGCTAAGGTTTCTTCTTCTTGGGGAAATTTACTAAGAAAGATTAATTTTGTCCCGGATAAACTGCCTCCGATTTCTTTTTCTGGATAATATTCTTCTTCTAAATATTCGGAAGAATTATCTTCATTTTCTTCGGAGATAATAGAATCTGTTTGTTCTAAATTTTCTTTTTCTAAGGTAATTTTTGATGTTTGATTAATATTATTTAATGGAGGAGAATCTTTTTTTGAACTTACTATTTTATCTGAATTTTCGGATGAATTATCTTCAGAATCTTTTGGTGAATCAGTTGGTGAATCAGTAATTGCTTCCCCATCAACTTCAACATTGGTATTAGTTTTAGATTCATCTTCAGAATATGATGGTAAATCAGTAATTGCTTCCCCATCAACTTCAGCATTGATATTAGTTTCAATAGGAGTTGGAGATAAAGAAATATCAACTGAAAATCGCTTATAAAGAAGCAAATCAGATACCATTCTTTGGTTGCCAAATTTGCTACGTAAATCCAATTCTTGTTTTAATCTTCCATCTACTTCACCTATTCGCAAAAGCCCTAATGAATTGGAAGAATTATGATTAATATCATCATTACTATCGTTATTATTATCATCTTCATGGATAATAACCTTGAAATAATTTACATCAGAAAAACAACCTAAATAAGAAATAATTTCTACTTTAAAGTTTCCAATGTAACAAAATTTACCTGTCTCAATATAAACAGTAGTAGGATTTTCAATAGACATTGTGTTTAGGCAAAAATTTGATTAATTTTGAGCTAATTGAGCTAATATCAATTTGTCTTTAACCATGATAGAGTTTAAAAATCTTAAATCTAGGATAATTAACCAAAATTTATTCCCCCATTCCCCCATTCCCCCATTCCCACACTCAATGTTTATCATAGTTAAAGAAAAAAGATATAAAAAGATAGTAGTAGGAGTATTGTAATACTTTTCATCATCAAAATATCATTAACTACACTACTAACTAAAAATAATCTTGTTAAGAATATTCAAAAACAAAACGAATTTTAGCGATGGAGATTTCGTCACCTGAATTAATGGTTACAGGCGTAGTAATTTTCGAGCCAAATCGTTTTTCATCAGGATGTTTAATGAAAACTCCATTCACAGAACCCAAGTCTTTTATTTTCCATTGATTTCCTTCACGATAAATTTCTGCATGATTACGAGAAATAGTCTCATCTCCCGGAAAACCCTCTAGATCTATATCTACAGGACCACTATCAGGATCGAAACGTCCGATAATATTATATTCATCAAGTTTAAATTCCTGAATAGGATAATCTGGTGTTTTACTAATGAGTTTAGCTGTCCCTATAACTGGAGATGGTGTTGCTTGCTGAGGTATTGGAGGGGGGAAGGTTTCAAGAGAATCTTGTTCTATCTGATTCAATGGTGGTGGTGGTGGTGCGGAAACAGTTTGAGAATCATCTAAATCAGAGGCAGGGGGAGGGCTAGGAGGGCTAAAATTATCTGCTGCTATGGTGGGACTCATTTCTGAGGGAGAAGTACTTGTGCCATTGTATTCTGATTTGGGGGGAGGGGGAGGCCCAGGAGGGCTAAAATTATCTGCTGCTATGGTGGGACTCATTGCTATGGAGGTTGGCGGTGGTGGTGGTGGTAAAGTTTCTTCACTAATGGTTGGTGGTGATGAATCTCCTTCATCGATTAATTGAAATCCACAGGCTTCACAGTATTCTGATCCATCTGGATTTTCATCGTAACCACAACTATTACAACGAACTGTCATAAATCATGCTCCTTATTTGATTTTTTTTCAACTAATTCACTACAAATTTTAAGTTCCAGATACTCTACGAATTTTTTCTTCTGATAAATCATCATTAATATCAGAATTCATCCTTATAGTTTTACCTTTAGCACCCATTTTTACAGTTTTGCGAGTACCTTCAGAAATTTTTTGTGTTTTACGTAATTCCTCACGGGCATCCCCTATGGATTGAGTCATACGTTGATTGCCAATTCTCTGAGTAATATTATGGGCGGTTTCTAGGAGTTTTTCTGCTTGCTGGGGATTTTTGGTAGCAATTTGGGTAGCTTTCTTGACTAATTCAGCGATATTACACTGTTGAAGATAGCCCATAACTTCTTGATTAACTGCCGCTCCAATTTGGCCTTCGACAAATTGAACTACGACATTTTGTGGTGGAAGTTCACCACGTCTGTTTTTACCTGGCATATCATAAGTTAAACCTAATTGAGCAACCCTAACTCTAGAAGGTGGTCTATTTTCGATGGTAAATTCGAGAATAAAAATGGTTTCATCCTTACCAGCGGCATTACCAATGGGATATGGTTCTTGAGTTAAAGAAAATTCTGCTTGTTCGGGATAAGCACGTAAAATTCTAGTTATTTCTACTCCTTTAACTGTTTTAACATTTAAAGCTAAATTGGTAATAACGTCTTGTTGTGCGTTACTTAATTCTTCTATAATTTTATTTGGTAATTGTTGAATGTCTACTGATAACTCATTATTTGAATTTAAATCGGTCTCTACATGGAATAATCTTCCTCCGGTAGCATCACTGAGATCTATAAGTAAATCTTCTGCATAATCTCCTACTCCTAATGCTGTTATTGGTATATTTTTGCTAGCAAATTCTCTGGCTAATTCTTTACATTCATCTTCATCAAAAGTTTGTCCATCGGTAAAAATTATGGTGCGTCTACTGGCCATTCCTCCTTTTTCTAGCATTTTGAAAATTTCTTTCATGCCTAAACCCATTCGAGTGCCACCGGAAAAATTTCTGAGTTTTCCAATGGCTTCTTCTAATTTTTTTACTTGTGTTCCAGGGGTTAAACCAATTAGGGTGGAAGCTTGATCATCAAATTGAACGATGGAAATATAATCACTTTGATTGAGTTTTCCCGATCGTACCAACGCCTGTAAAGACTCTATCACAAGATCTATTTTTGCCTTTCCGCCGGTTACTTCTTCATATTTATTGCCATCTATTTCGTAAGTTTTCCCAGTAGGGATAGCATCACCAATTACTGATTCATACATGGAACCACTAGTATCAATGGCAAAGACAAAATTAGTAGGAGGGCGACTTGTGGCTATTTCCTGATTTGGCTTAAGCTTAACCATTATAAATAATTTTTGTTGAGCTTGTTGAGCTGGTAAAAATTCACGATGAGGTACTACCAATACATTTAACATCTAGTTCTCTCCTCAAAAGCTTGATAGCTTGTATAAATTTTATAAGTTGGCATTACTTTAATTTAGAATTTCTTTATTTTAACTAAAATCTAATGGAGGAAGACATCCTACTTGTGGTTCGATGCCTGATAAATCTGGCATTACTAATTCTGGTATATTATCATCATCTATTTCATAATTTTCTTCCCTAAATTTTAGATCTTGTTCTTTCTGTGTGGAAGGTAATTCCAAATTCATAGTTGTTTCTCTATAGCCTTCTTTTATATCTTCAATCCATCTTGATAATATTTTTTCTAATTTATTAGGACTTATTTGACAAGAAATTGTTCCCTCTAAATCTTTTGAAAGACTCTGGCGAATTTCTTGTTGGAATAATTTTTCTGGATCATTTTCTTGTTGGACATTGAGATCTATTTTATAAATATAAGGTTTTTGCCAATTTTCTAATTCTAATCTCAATTGATATTGTACCATCTGTATTTAACCATATTTATTTTTATTTAGTTATGTTATATTGTTTCGACATTGGCAATATCTCAAAATATTAACTCTATACCAGCCTCAAGAATCCTGATATTAAATTATAACTTTTTTTGCACTTTTTTTTCATAATAGATAAGATAATTAATAATATCGAAACACCCTATTCAGAGATTCTCATTGCTACTTTTGAAGATTGGTTTAATACAGAAGTTTCCAAGTAATTATTATTTAAATCATGATTTTAAATTTCGATCGTTAACCAACAAATTTTGAGTCATATTTGCCAACTTATCCAACTGAAGATGTAAATCACGGGCTTTTTCCTCATAAACCCGCTTTTTTTTCAAAGCCTCCCTAGCTAAATCCTCTCGATTTTGATTCAAAGCATTTTGAGCAACTTGCTGCCAAGTATTAATTTCATCAAGAGTTTTTTTATATTCAGGTTGAATTCGATCCCAAACCACCTTAATATCATCAATAGCTTGCTTTAATAAAGATTGAGAATCCTTTTTATCTGCCTTTTTAAAGGCTTGTTCTATGACTTGAAATAATTTATAATTATTAAACTTCTTAATCAAAGGTATAAAATTTTTAATTTGGTTGCTATTATTTATGCCAGTTTTGCACCAAGTAGCAAAATGCTCGCAATTGTTAAATAAAATATTGTACTTCTTTTCTCCCAATCGACTTTTTGCCCTTTGGACAACGATATCAGGAGTAAAACAAAACCCAGTAGGGTATTCTTTCAAAAAAACTTTATTCCCACGGGCAAAAGTTTTAAGAGAAGTAAGCTCAACTACTTCACTAGGTTTGCGATAATGAATAACAGTATTATTCCCACAATCAATACCATGATGTTCATAAACACCATCAAGTTTGATCCATTCTCGATAAACGTAAATTTGATCTCCTTTTGCCATCTTAAATTAGTATTCAAAATTCACTTTAAATTATAAATTAAATATATGTTTAAATTTTTCTAGTTTTAGAGATGATTATATATTAAATTATAACTTAAAAATTATAAAAACTGCTAGTAAATATTTATTTTTTTCAAAAGGTTATTAGTAAAAGTATAAAAATATTACCTAATAACCCACTTAACAATCGAATATCCATCAGTTAATTAATAAAAAAATCAACTAATTAATCACTCCACAAGCTTCACGAGGTCCACCACCACCAAGAGGCAGGGGATCATCAGAATAATTATCACCTTTTAAGTGAATAATCAGAGAACGATTTCTAAGATCAGCAACCTTAAGACGAGGAGCCAAAACAGGAAGAATAGCATTACCAGCCTCATCAACAAATAGACGAGGTAAATCACCCAAATGACCATCACCAAAAGGGCCTTGATGACTAGCAGTTTTTTCTGGATCGAAATGACCACCAGCAGCCAAACCTGGTACAACTTTGCCATTATTATTCGTAGCAGGATTGCAACTAGGATTTTGATGAACATGGAATCCATGTTTACCGGGAGTTAAACCTTTTAACTCTGGATTTAAAACTAAACCACGAGAAGTATCATTCGCTCTAATGATCCCAATTTCTTGACCTAATCCTGTTTCCGAGGTTAGAAAAACAGTTATTTCTAGGGATGATGCTTTAGCTACTCCAAGAAAAATAATCATTATTAGGGTGACAATAAAAGCTATAACAGGTATTTTAGACATGATCTTTTTTTCTAGGGAATCCAAATAAACTTGAGACAATATTAACCAAAAAGTTTTTACCAAATCTGTTAGAAATAGTAGTTAAAAATCAAAGAAATTTAAACAGTATTTTCAGTAAAAATAGAAATATAAAAATTAAGAATCATGCCCCAAACCTAACTCCTTTTTAAGTAAATTAATTGATTTATTACCAATGTATTTTTGAGCACGAATCAATTTAGGAATACGAATCAAATCCTCTTTAATAGCAGCAACAGCGTTTTTTACCAAAGGAAAACTAGCCGTATCGCAAATAATAGTATGAGCAGTACGAATTAAAGCATTGACTTTATAAGTATTATTAGCTTGAGCAGTCATAATCCATAAATCCTCCCCTCGTAAACTGTTAACGATAATTTCAGCCACTTCTAAAGTACCAGAACTCAGACTAATAAGCCCTAAACATGATTTTTTAGGAAGATTTTTCACTATTTCTAATTCTTTATGATAATCATAAATATCGATAGCAATAACCCTAACGGGTTTAGATTGAACTACATCTAATACTTCACCAATAAAGTAACGACTAGTTACAACTGTGCCAAAAAAATTTGATTCTTCCAGAATTTCTGTCAATTCTTCTAAAGGAACTAAATTAATAGGAAGAGAAAGAGATTGTTCTAATTCATTAAGCATTATGTTGCCAGCATCAAGATCTCGATTAGGAACACTGATTAATAACTTCTGATTACAACGCAAACGCCAATCAATTTCTTCTAATAACAATTCTCGGGTTTGAGTTAGACTAAATCCTTGAGCTAACAAGTCATCGACGCTACTTTTAATAATCTTAGATGCCTTGGGATGTTGCTGAAGTAAATGAGAATTGTCGGATGTACTACCAACGTATCCTTGATCTTTGACATAAATACCACTTCCTGCAAAGGATTCCACTAGGCCAATGTCTTCTAGTTGCCGGTATACTTTACTAATAGTATTACGATGCAAACCAGTAACCATTGCTAGTTGTCTGGTGCTAGGTAAACGATGACCTGGTGGATATTGTCGACAGGCGATGGCAAATCGGATCTGATCGAGCAATTGTTTCGATGCAGGGATATCAATTTCTGAGTGAATATTAAATTGAACCATAGCAGGTAAGGTATAGGGATTAATTTAAGGAAATATAAAATTGGGCCTATAATTAATAACAATTTTAACCAAGTTTTGACAATCCAAGAATACAATAACTTTGGATGTAATATCGCAATTAAAAATTATGGGATCTCAAATTAAAACAAGTTGGGTAAAAATTCCTAACCAGACTTTACAAATAGATGGTTATTTAGCAACTCCAGATACTGAGGGGGTTTTCCCTGGAGTTGTGGTAATTCAGGAGATTTTTGGTGTCAATCATCATATTCAGGATTTAGTAGAGAGATTTGCTAAAGCTGGATATATTGCCATCGCTCCTGCATTATATCAACGTATTGCTCCTGGTTTTGAAACTGGCTACAATGCTTCTGATATTGAAATTGGAAGAGAGTATAAAAATCAAACCAAAGCGGAAGAATTAATCAGTGATATTCAAGCAAGTATTGATTATCTGAAAAAATCTTCCCCTGTTAAAACAGAAGGCTTTGGAACCATTGGTTTTTGTTTTGGTGGCCATGTGGCTTATTTGGTAGCTACTCTTAATGAGATTAAAGCTACTGCTTCTTTCTATGGTGCTGGAATTACATCTATGACTCCTGGAGGAGGTAAACCGACTGTTAATAAAACTCCTGAAATTAAAGGTACTATTTATGGTTTTTTTGGCACAGAAGATCCTCTCATTGCTAATGAAGAAGTAGATGAAATTGAAAATGCTCTTCAAAATAACCAAATTCCCCACCAGATTTTTCGTTATGATGGTGCAGGCCATGGTTTCTTTTGTGATCAAAGGGGTGATTATCGCTCTGAAGCAGCAGCAGATGCTTGGAATCATGTCTTAGAGTTATTTGGAAAAATGTTATAATTGAGTTTTATAGCAATTGATTATTAACAATTGACTTTTGACAATGAATAACGGACAATTAACCTTGAAAAATGGAGTTAGCAGTAAATATAACAAAGTATCTTCTTTTGTTTCTGTTTATTCTACCTTTTGTAGTAGTAAAGTAAATTTCAAGAGAGTTAGTTTGAAAAAAGAATTATATATTATTTCACCTTTATGGGTTTCTCTTGGATTGCTAAATGTATCTAAATATAGAAAATTATAAGTTTAAATTAATTAATTATTATGAATTCAGATTCTAATCCATCTTTTTCTATGGAAGATTTTGCTCAAGCTCTTGAACAAGGACAATACGATTATAATTTTAATAGAGGGCAGATCATCAATGGTATAGTATCTCAACATGATTCTAAAGGAGCTTATGTTGATATTGGTGGGAAATCACCTGCTTTTATTCCTTTGGACGAAATCCCTTGTCAAGAAACTGAATTACCTGAAGTTTTACCTTTACAAGAAGAATTTAAATTCTTGATTATTAAAGAACAAAATGCTGAAGGTCAAGTTACTGTCTCTTTACGTCAACTCCAAATTAAGAAAGCTTGGGAAAAAGTTCAGGATTTGGCGGAAACTAACCAGAGTGTAGAAGTTGTTGTAACTGGAGTGAATAAGGGTGGTGTGACAGTGGATGTTGAAGGTTTACGGGCTTTTATTCCTCGATCGCATTTAATTCAAAGGGATAAGCTAGAATCTTTAGTGGGGCAATATTTACGGGCAAATTTTTTACAAGTTGAACCCAATATTAATAAATTGATTTTATCTCAACGTCAAATTGCTCGCAACCAAGCCATGAGTAAGTTAGAGGCTGGTTCATTAGTTGATGGAAAAGTAGTTAAGATTGAAGGTTATGGAGTTTTTGTCAATTTGGAAGGGGTAACGGGTTTATTACATATTAGGCAGATTAGCAATAAACGAGTTGATTCTCTTAATGCTTTATTTGAAATTGGTAAGGAAATTAAGGTGATGATTGCTGAGATTGATGATGTTAAAAATCGCATCTCTCTTTCGACTAAAGTATTGGAAAGTTATCCTGGGGAAATTCTCGACAAATTTGATGAAGTTATGAATACTGCTGAAGAAAGAGTGGAAAAGGCTAAGAAAAAGCTTACAGAAGATTCTTCATCTAATTAGTTTCAATGTAATACTATTAATGTAAATGATTTAGCAAATTTATTGATAAGAATTAATTGATATCATCAGAAAATCCTTTTTAAGGTAATCAATCACAATTATTATTATTGCTAAATCCATAATTTTTAGTTTTGGAGTTATGAAAATTAGGAAGTAATTCTCTTAAACATCCCTAAGTTTCTATGCAAAAATGTAAAATTTATCAAGGCGGCACCCAGATTCGAACTGGGGGATAAAGGTTTTGCAGACCTCTGCCTTACCACTTGGCTATGCCGCCATAGTTTTAAGTCACTATTTTTTCATAATAACTTAAAAATGTTTTTTTGTCAACTCTAGGAAAATACTTTTTGATTAAGATTGAATTACAAAGGAACTTTTGGAGGGATTAATCCTTCTTAATATTTAAGATAATACCACTTTTACTAAGAGCTATTTAATAGCAAATTTAGGAATAAATCATAAATATTTAATTATATTTTAGAAATATTAGGAGATTAAGGATTTAATTATTGAGCAAACTTATTTTGTAAAGTTAGGTAAAATCTTTTGATAATTTTAAATTTAAAGAGAAAACAAAATTTATGACAACTAAACTAAAAACAATTTTAATACTAGGAACTTTTGGAATTACACTTTTTCTCAATTTTCCAAATCCATTGGAGGCAAAACATTCTAAAAATTCCTCTCAGACTTTTGAGAGAAAAGATAACAATTTAACAAATTCAACATCTTTATGGATGAATTCTATTTCTCAATTCCCAAGTCAGGCAAACAAAAATACTTCTAAAAATCAAAATTCAACTGTTGAGAATTCTCAGGAAAATAGAAAGTGTATTGATAATTTTCTTGAGAAGGGATTATCTCGTCAAGAGGCTATTACTTGGTGTGGCTACAAAGCTGAATGTATTATACAATCAAATAATGAGGGTTTATCTGAAGATCTATCTGTAGAATTATGTGATTGTACTATAGATAATTTTATTGCTAAATATGATCTGCAAGAATTTAAAAATCTCAATAAAAAAGCTAAAAATGATGAGGAAGCTGCTGAAGAATTAAGTAATATTGGCTTGACTTGTTTTGAAGAACTTCTGTTTGAAGAATAATTAGTTTAAGTTATTATCGGTACTTTTATCTAGTTTATACTATATAAAATCAAATATAAAAATCGATAAATTTCAATTTCAGCTTGAATTAATATAAAAATTTTATCTAAAATTTCTTCTTTAATAAGAAAAATAATTTCAAGGAATGGATAATCTTTTTGGCAATTGGGATTAAACTGAAGATTACCTTAAAATATCTCAATTTTCCTCTAAAGTAATTAATAATATTAAGGACGAAATTAGGCTTAAACTTAATAGTTATTGACAATTGGCAAAATAGGTGAAGTATTATTTGATTTCTATAATTAGTTTTCAAGTTAATTAATCTCACTAATATTTGTCGAATAATAAAGTTTAACCTAAAATCAACTTCAATATTATAGCTCAAGGTAAGTTAATGAAACGTTTAGCACTATTAAGTGTATATGACAAAACAGGAATAGTTGAGTTTGCACGTAAATTAATAGAAGAATTTGAATTTGAAATACTTAGTAGTGGCGGGACGGCTAAAGCTATTTTAGATTCTGGTTTACCTGTAATTAAGGTAAGCGATTACACCCAATCTCCAGAAATTTTAGGTGGCAGGGTGAAAACTCTTCATCCCAAAATCCATGGTGGTATTCTCGGAAGGCGGGATTTGCCTGAAGATATGGCTCAAATGGAGGCTAATCAAATTCGCCCTCTGGATTTATTGGTGGTAAATCTCTATCCTTTTGAGGAAACTATTGCTAAACCTGGTTGTACTCTTAGTGAAGCAATTGAGAAAATAGATATCGGTGGACCCGCTATGCTTCGGGCTGCTGCTAAAAATTACGCTCATTTAACTGTTTTATGTCGGAGTGATGGTTATCTAGAGTATTTAGAGGAGTTACGAAATAATGATGGAGAACCTTCTTTAGAATTCCGAAAAGCTAGGGCAATTGAGGTATTTAATCTAACTAACCATTACGATCAAGCCATAGCTAACTATCTAAGTGGTGAAAAAACAGAAACAGAATTACCAGAGCAAATTACTTTAAGTGGAACGAAAATCCAAACTATGCGTTATGGTGAAAACCCTCATCAAATGGCATCTTGGTATCAAGAGGATTCTTTGGGTTGGGCAAGTGCAACTAAACTTCAAGGCAAAGAACTTAGTTATAATAATTTGGTGGATTTAGAAGCAGCTAGGAGAATTATTGCAGAATTTGATAGTAGTCAACCTACTGCTGCTGTGTTAAAACATACTAATCCTTGTGGAGTTGCTATTGCCGAAACCTTGTCGGAAGCTTACGAAAAAGCTTTTAATGGGGATTCTGTTTCAGCATTTGGGGGAATTGTAGCTTTAAATCAAGCCATTAATGCTACTACCGCGAAGGCTTTAACTACAACCTTTTTGGAATGTGTGGTGGCACCTGGTTTGACTGATGAGGCAGCAGAAATTTTGAAGGCTAAATCTAAGTTAAGGGTATTGTTGTTACCAGATTTAAAACTGGGTCCAAAATATAGTGTTAAGGCAGTTGCTGGTGGATTTTTATTGCAAACTACGGATACCATTTTGGAAAATCCTCAAGAATGGCAGGTGGTTAGCGAGAAGCAACCTACTGAGTCGGAATTGGCTGAGTTGATGTTTGCTTGGAAGGTGGTTAAGCACGTTAAATCAAATGCTATTGTGGTAACGAATGATCGAACTATGGTAGGCATTGGTGCTGGCCAAATGAATCGAGTGGGTGCGGTAAATATTGCTTTGTCACAAGCAGGGGAAAAAGCTAAGGGTGGTTTTTTGGCTAGTGATGCTTTCTTCCCATTTGATGATTCGGTACGATCGGCGGCAAGTGCAGGAATTTCTGCTATAATACAACCGGGAGGCTCCATCAGAGATAAAGATTCCATTAAAGCTGCCAATGAATTAGGCATAGTGATGGTATTAACAGGAATTCGTCACTTTTTACACTAAGAATCTGGCTGGGGCGGGAAATTGATAAATTTTATAAAGTTTATGATCAATTCTGTAATTTTCTGCCAAAATTGGGTTATACTAGAAAAACTGTCAAAAAATCTTTACTAAAATATTTGCTATCTAATTTAGTTTAGATGGGTATAATAGTAGGATCAGTTGATGGTTACTGTTAGTTTTGTTAGAATAGAACTAGATTTGAAAGCTAGTTTTGTGGTTAATTTTACCTTTAGCTTAAAAATCAACAGTAGAAAAATCAAATTACCATTAATAGGAGGTCGATAATTTGGATTTAAAAAAATTAAATTTTGTTGCGCACAAGGAGAAAACTGAATGACCCAAGTGGTTGTAGGACAAAATGAAAATATAGAATCAGCGTTACGTCGTTTTAAACGTCAGGTGTCTAAAGCAGGAATTTTTGCAGATATTAAGCGTCGCCGTCACCATGAAACTCCGATCGAAAAGAAAAAACGTAAAGCGATCGCCAGACGCAAAAAGCGTTATCGTTAAACAGAATGCTATTGATTTGAAAGCATTACTTGATAGGGTAATTGGGATAGTGAAATAAATCAGCTTTTGCCAATTACCTAATGTGAAGAAGAAAGAATTTGCTCAATGGTGCGATTGGCTTGCCCTCCATAGCCACCACCAAAAAGATTAAAATGATTGAGAATATGATAGAGGTTGTAGAGGGATTTTCTTTGAGGATAATCTTGATTTAAGGGCCATGTATTGTTATAGCCTCGGTAAAAAGCTGCGGGAAATCCTCCGAATAATTCCGTCATGGCGATGTCAACTTCACGATCTCCATAATATGTGGCGGGATCTAAGATAACTGGTTCACCTGAATTTGTGATGGCAGCATTCCCAGACCATAAATCCCCATGTACTAAGGATGGTTGAGGGGTTATATTTTCTAGTTGTTTGTGTATTGTATTAATAACTTTATCTGTATCGGGGAAGTTACCACCTTTTCTTTTAGCTAATTTTAATTGGTAACCTATGCGATGTTGTGCGAAAAATTCTGCCCAATTATCGGTTTTTGTATTGATTTGAGGTGTAGATCCTATGGTATTATTGCGATTCCATCCGAATTCATCTGCTTTTCCTTGTTTGTGCATTTGGGCGAGTTGAATGCCCATTTCTTCCCAGGCTTTATCGTTTCCTCTGCCGAATTCCAACCATTCTAAAACGAGATAGCTAGATTCTGATGCGGTGCCCCAACAAATAGGTTTGGGAATGCGGATAGTATTGGTATCTCTCATTTGTTGCAAGCCTAATGCTTCTGCGGCAAACATTTCTACTGCGGTGGCTTGGTTAAGTTTGATGAAGTAGGTTTTTCCATTTCCCGTGATGGCATATCCTTGGTTGATACAACCTCCCCCTATGCCTCGGCGATTTTCGATTTCAAATGTTTCTCCTGTGGCTTGGGAGATTTCTTTAGCTATTTCTCTCCAGTAGTTTTGCATCATTTTAGTTGATGTTTTATTTTCCCTAGTTTCTATTATATTATAAAAGAATATGGTGATTAAAAAAGTTTTTTTATTGCCGTTAATTTTGAGAGAATATTTTGGAGAGAATATCTATGTTTTTAGGCCCTAGTTTGGTTACAGTTGTTGCTTTGATTGTATATCAAGTAATTACTATTAATGTTGGTAGAGCACGAATGAAGTTTCAAATCAAGCCTCCTGCTTCTACTGGAAATCCAGAATTTGAAAGAGTGTTACGAGTTCAGCAGAATACTTTAGAACAATTAATATTTTTCTTACCTGCTTTATGGTTATTTTCTTATTATATAAGTCCTTTATGGGGTGCAGCAATTGGTTTTATTTGGGTTTTAGGTAGGATTATATTTGCTATTGGTTACTATGAGGCTGCGGAAAAACGTACTCTTGGTTTTGCTATAAGTACTCTTAGTAGTATGATTTTACTATTAGGTGGTTTGGTGGGTATTATTTTATCTGGAGTTAAGTTATTTAATTAGTAATATTTGGGAAAAGGTAAGGGGATTATCTACTGCAAATTCCTTTTATCTTTTCCTATATAGCTAAATTTGTTATCTATTAAATATCAAGGAGAGATTCTATGAAATCTGAATATGATTTTTCCAATGGAATTAGAGGTAAATTCTATCAGCCAAATACAAAATTTAGGATTCCAATTTATCTTGATAAGGATTTAGTAGATTACTTTACTCAACAGGCAGAGGAAAAAGGAGTCGATGTCAATAAGATGATTAACGATTTATTGAGAAGAAATTTAACTATCTAGCTTAGGTATGATTTAGCAGATATTATTAATCTATTTTAATCTTTCTAAAAGGGCGAATGATGGGACTTGAACCCACGAATGGCGGAACCACAAACCGCTGCCTTAACCACTTGGCCACACTCGCCATATTTTACTTATAGAGTAATACTAACACAATTTTCTTGGATTTGGCAACTTTTTGGGAAATTTTGGGCAACTTTCATTTTTCTTTAATGTTTGAGAATTTTTAGGGTAAATGAAATAATATAAAGTATAGTCCCAATTTAAAGTGAAATAGGTTATAATAAAAAACTATATAGATATTTTTAAGATTAAATTAGAGATAAATTATGGATGTAAATACTATTATTGAATATGCTTCCAAAGGCGCAATTATGGCAACAGGTGGAGAATTAGCAAAATCTCTTTGGAATAAAATCTGGGAAATAATAAAAACTTATCCTAATGCTGAGAAGGCTTTATCTGAGGCGCGGGAAGCTAATTCGGAGGAAGTTTTTAAAGAGAAAATGTTGCCTTATCTACAAATAGCAATGAATAATGAGGATTTTGTTAAAGAAATAACAGATTTAGTGAAGAAAATCCAAGCAGAGACAAATAATCAAAAAGATAGTATAAATAATAAGGTTATAGCTAGAGATAATGTGAATACAATTGGAAAAATAGGAGATAACGCCACAATCCAAACAGGAGGCAATAAAACTGAATATAATTTCCCAAAACAACTGAATACCTTTGGAAAAATAGGAGATAACGCCACAATCCAAACAGGAGGCAATAAAATTGAAATTAATTCCCCAAAGCAACTGAATACATTTGGAAAAACAGGAGATAACACCACAATCCAAACAGGAGGCAGTAAGACTGAATATAATTTCCCAAAGCAACAACAGTAAATATAGGAGGAATAAATGATGAAATAAATCAGAAGGAAATACTAGAATCTCCCATTAGCTTAAAAACCACACCGATACAAGTAGAAAATTGGGTAGGGAGAAAGGAAGAATTTAACAAAATAGTAGGATGGCTTAAAGAAAAAAAGTCTAAAGTCATAGGCATATTTGGGTTAGGAGGCATAGGGAAATCCTCTTTAGCTGCTAAGATATATAATCGCATCAAGAAAAATGCTCGATTTTGGGTAGATATCACACGGAAGCCAGATTTTGCTACCTTTGCTAAGGGTATCATTGGTGGATTAGGAGGCAATCCTTCCTCCGCGGGTAAGGTAGAAGAATTAGTCAATGAATTGGTAGCCTTTCTTAGCCAGCAACGGTATTTTTTGGTGGTAGATAATCTGGAAACACTTTTAGATAACAATCGCCAGTGGTTGGATGAAGGTTATGGAGAATTTTTCCGTGAATGGTTTCAACGTGGTAGGAATACGATTATTTTGGTGACTTCTAGAGAAAAGCCGATGTTGTTTGATGAGGTGGATAATTGCCTTTTCTTAGAAGGTATTAAAGTTGACGAAGGTGTTGAGTTATTACAAAAGTTGCGCATTGAAGGTGAAGTGGCTGATTTACAGGCTTTTGTTAAAGAAATTGGTGGCCATCCTCTTACTTTAAAGTTAGTTGCTACTTTTTTGCAGAAGTATTGTAAATCTAAGTTTAGTAAAATTGATGAGTTGGGTTTAAAGCGATTCGATATTTTATATAAAAAGGGGAAAATTACCCATAGAAATAAGGCTGATGCTCGTTTATATTGGATCTTGGATGAGCATTTAAAGCGATTGGATGCTGCTGATAGAAAGTTTTTGGAAGATTTAAGTGTGTTTAGGTTGCCTTTTGATAATGATTTGGCTGTGATGGTTTTGTCAAAGGATAAGGAAGATATTGTTCTTTTTGATGCGATTAAGGCTTTAAGGGAATTATTAGATCGTTCTTTATTAGTTGAAATATCTGATGAAAAGTATCATTTTCAGCCTTTAGTTCGTGATTATGTTTTGGAAATTGCTGATGATTTGACAGATGCTCACCAAAAAGCCATCGAATTTTATTTTTCCATTGCTAATGAGGATAAATCTTCTTGGAAAACCATCAAAGATATTACACCTTATTTAGAGTTATTCTTCCATAATTGTCAGTTGGAAAGGTACGATGGGGCTTTTGAAAACATAGAATATTGTTATAAATTTTTGAATTTGCAAGGTTATTATAGTAGAATTGCTGATTCCTATGAGATTTTAATTAAGGCTTGGGAAGGTGAAAATTCTCAAACAAGTTTTAAATATACGCAAACTCTTAGTGCTTTAGGAGATGCTTACCAGTGTTTAGGGCGATACCAAAAAGCAATTAAATTTCACCAACAGTATTTAGAGATAAGTAGGGAAATCGGTAATCGTCTGGGGGAAGGAGATTCATTGAATTATTTGGGAAATGCTTACAATTCATTAGGACAATACCAAAAAGCAATTGAATATTACCAACAGTATTTAGAGATAAGCCAAGAAATAGAAAATCTTCAGGGGATAGCTTTTTCATTGGGGGGTTTGGGAAGTGCTTATTATTCATTAAGCCAATACCACAAGGCAATCGAATTTCACCAACAATCTTTAGAGATAAAAAAGGAAATAGGTGATCGTCTGGGGGAAGGAAGTTCTTTGGGTAATTTGGGAAATGCTTACGAGTCATTAGGACAATACCATAAGGCAATCGAATTTCAGCAACAGTATTTAGAGATAAGTAAGGAAATAGGCAATCTTCAGGGAATAGCTTTTTCATTGGGTAATTTGGGAAACATTTACCTGTTTTTACGGCAATACCAAAAAGCAATCGAAAATTACCAACAATCTTTAGAGATAAGTAAGGAAATAGGTGATCGTCTGGGGGAAGGAAATTCTTTGTGTAATTTGGGCAGAACTTACAAATCATTAGGACAATACCAAAAAGCAATTGAATTTCAGCAACAGTATTTAGAGATAAGTAAGGAAATAGGCAATCGTCAGGGGGAAGGAATTTCTTATCTTAATTTGGGAAGTACTTACCAAGCATTAGGGCAATACCAAAAAGCAATCGAAAATTACCAACAATCTTTAAAGATAAGTCAAGAAATAGGACATCGTCTGGGGGAAGCAAATTCTTTGGGTGGTTTGGGAAGTGCTTATCGGTGTTTAGGGCAATACCACAAGGCAATTGAATTTCACCTACAGTCTTTAGAGATAAGTAGGGAAATAGGAGATCGTCAAGGCGTTGGAAATTCTTTGGGTAAATTGGGAAGTGCTTACCATTCATTAGGGCAAAACCATAAGGCAATCGAATTTCAGCAACAGTCTTTAGAGATAAGTAGGGAAATAGGAGATCGTCAGGGGGAAGGATTTTCTTATTTTAATTTGGGAATTGCTTACGGTTCATTAGGGCAATACCACAAGGCAATTGAATTTCACCTACAGTCTTTAGAGATAAGTAGGGAAATAGGAGATCGTCAGGGGGAAGGAATTTCATTGGGTAATTTGGGAATTGCTTACGATTCATTAGGGCAATACCACAAGGCTATTGAATTTCACCTACAGTCTTTAGAAATAAAAAGGGAAATAGGTAATCGTCTGGGGGAAAGAAATTCATTGGGTAATTTGGGCAGTGCTTACAAGTCATTAGGGCAATACCACAAGGCTATTGAATTTCACCTACAGTCTTTAGAGATAAGTAGGGAAATAGGAGATCGTCAAGGCGTTGGAAATTCATTGGGTAATTTGGGAAGTGCTTACGATTCATTAGAGCAATACCACAAGGCAATTGAATATCACCTACAGTATTTAGAGATAAGTAGGGAAATAGGAGATCGTCAGGGGGAAGGATTTTCATTGGGTATTTTGGGAGAAACTCTTGTCAAGCTAAATCGCAAATCAGAGGCAAGAGAATCTTATTTACAGGCGAGGGAATTATTTCAAGCAATGGGATTAGATCATTATGTGGAACATTGCGATGAAGCAATTGAAAAATTAGATAACCAAGAAAGAAAATTCTCACTTAGAAAATTATTATTTACTAAATTATGGTAGAACTTCAGCCAGTGACGATGGTGAAGAATGCTTGGAAAACGTATATAAAACTCGTAGGATAATTAAAAAATGAAGAAATTGATATACAAAAATAAAATAAATTATTAAATAAAAAAATACTAAAAGCAAATTTAAAACATAAAATAACAATAATTTCAAACAAACTAAAAAAGCTTAGTAATCTTATTAGAAGAATTTTCCTCCTCAACCCCTTGAAGCATAAGAGAAACAATTTGATTGTAAGTATCAAACCAAGCCCTTCTAATTTCAGGACTCCAATCATCCTTCAAATAATCCCTCAAAGTAGAGATCAAAGTATCCCCAAAAATAGAATAATACTCAGGCTTCACTCCATAACCAATATGACGACATCCCAAAGGCTTAATCAAAACCTCCAACTTATTCAACTTCACACGATTTTGAATAATAGTAACGAGAGCAGTCTTCAACTTTTTCCCAAGATCTTCCATTTTTTTATCAACAAATAAATAAGATAACTCAGGATTATTCAATAACAAATTATGATAAAAAGACTCAATAAACTCATCCAACTTATTTTCCGATTTAATTTTATAAAAACTATGCCTTACCAAATCATGTTGAATAATATCCTTATCAGTATTTTCGCCAGTAGTAGAGAGATGTTGTGTCATTGTGGAATAAAACCCTATTGAATAGATAGTAACTTTTTTTGCTAGGCTTCTAGAGAATCAGATTCTAACCTAATGTATCTTAAAAAATATCCTAACAACTTCCCATTATCTAAAAAAAATCTTATGTTTTTTGTCAAAAATGCTACCCACTTATCTCCCCAAATTATCAAGAGAATTAATAAGCATCTCCAAAACCCCCTTATTTAAAGACAAAATCAAGAAACTTTTTCATATGATTAGGAAATTATTTCTCCTCATTAACCCCTTGAAGCATCAGAGAAACAATTTGATTGTAAGTATCAAACCAAGCCTTTTCAATTTCAGGACTCCAATCATCCTTCAAATAATCCTTCAAAGTAGAGACAAGAGTCTCCCCAAAAACAGAATAATATTCAGACTTCACCCCATAGGTAACATGACGGCATCCCAAAGGCTTAATCATAAGCTCCAACTTATTCAAATTAACCCAATTATGAACCATCATCCTTAAAGCAATCCTCATTTTTTTTACCAAATCATCCATTTTCTTCTCCTTAAATAAACGAGATAAAGTAGGATTATTACTTAGCAAATTCTGATAAAAAGTTTCAATAAATTCATCCAATTGATTGCGTTCTTTAATTATATAAAAACTTTCTCTTACCAAGTCATGTTGAACAATATGTTTATTAATACTAGAGGTATTCTGTGTCATTATATAATAAAATCCTATTAAATAAATCGTAACTATATTTCCCTAGGCTGTCATCCCATTAGATTCTAATCCAATGTATATTAGAAAAACATCCTAATAACCTACGATTATCTAAAAAGAATTCAATATTTGTTGTCAAAAATGCTACCAAACTATCGCCCTAAATCATGAAGAGAATTTATAATATCAGCACATTTACTAGTAACCATTTCCAAATCCTCCTTATTACGAGAAGTTGGAGGAGAAATCAAATCCCCAATTCGCACTGTAATTGGCACAGGTTTAGGAATAGATGAATCCTTACTAAAAACCTTTTCCGTACCCCATAAACACACAGGAAGTAAAGGAATATTCATTTTAGCAGCAATGGAAACCGCCCCTAACTTAGGATTATGAATACGACCATCACTTGTACGAGTTCCTTCAAGAAAAATTCCCGTTGCCCAACCCTCTTTTAACCTACCCATTGCCTGACGAATCGCCCCAATATCATTAGAATCTCGATTTACAGGATAAGCACCATAAGTAACAATAAACTGTTTCAATATAGGTACGGAAAATAATTCTTCCTTTGCCATATAAGCAACAGGACGACCAAGGGCATAAGAGATAATGGGAGGATCAAAATAACTAGCATGATTACTAACTACAATAATCGGTTGAGATTGAGGCACTTTATTAGCACCATGAATCCTACCTCTAAAATATATATGAAAAATAGGAACAGTTACCGACAAAGTAAAAGCCTTATAAAGGAAAAAATTTTGCCAAGATTCTCTATTTTCAACACTCATTGCTCAAAACCTTTTCTACTTTTACCCCTTCCATAGCAGATAAATCCGCCACAGTACCTACATTTTTTAAAGCCAAATTCGGACAAGCTCGTTTAAGCAAGCCAGTTAAAACCTTTCCCGGACCAACTTCAACAACTTGAGTAATTTCCTCTTTCGGTAAAATCAGCATAATTTCCCGCCACCGAACCGAAGAAGTCATTTGCCGACGAATCATATCCTTTAACTGGGCAGCATTTTTAGTAGGAATAGGTTCAACATTAGATAAAACAGGAACTTCAGCATCCTTAAATTCAACCGAATCCAAAATAGCTCGAAATTCTGTAGCAGCCTTTTCCATTAAATGAGAATGAAAAGCCCCCGAAACTTTTAAAGTCACAGCCTTTTTAGCCTTAATTTCATTTACAACTAAATCCACAGCCTCCGGTATTCCAGAAATCACCACCTGCTGCTCACTATTATCATTAGCTAAAACAACACCATCGGTTTTTTCCACAATACTTTCCAACTTTTGGCGATCAAACTTCATCAAAGCAGCCATTTTCCCACCAGAAGCTTCATCCATCAACTCAGCCCGCCGCTTAACTAAAGCCAAACCGGTTTCAAAATCAAATACTCCAGCAGTATAAAGAGCCACATATTCACCCAAACTATGACCAGCCACCAATTGAGGTAGACATCCCTTCTCCTTAAGTAAATCAGAAATAATACACTCTATGGTATAAAGACATCCTTGTGTATAAAGAGTACGAGATAACTTAGCCTCATCTCCACCACAAACATCTAAAACTGACCAACCTAAAATCTTTTCTGCCCGTTCAAATAAAGACTTTCCCAATGGAAGTTCTGCCAAATCTGCTCCCATTCCTACTACTTGTGAACCTTGTCCTGGAAATACCCATGCCGTTTTTGTCATTATCAAATTTCAAATAAATTATTTTTTTGTTATTTTCCCCATTTAAATATAGCTGAACCCCAACTGAGTCCAGCCCCAAAACCAGAAGTTGCAATAACATCTCCCGACTTAATTTGTCCTTTTTTCACTGCTTCATCTAAAGCAATAGGAATAGATGCTGCCGAAGTATTACCATATTCAGCCACATTGCTAATCACTTTCTCACTAGGAATATTTAGACGAGTAGCAACAGCATCCATAATCCTTTGATTCGCCTGATGTAAAATCAACCAGTCAATATCAGCAGTAGTAAGATTTGCCTCAAACAAAGCCTTTTCGATGACTTCAGGCACCTTAGCCACAGCAAAACGATAAACCTCTCTACCATTCATAGCAATAGGATTGTAATTTCCCTTACTAATGGCAACATCTTCAATGAGATTTTGAGATTCTCCCTCATAAGCCAAAGTCAAACAATCATTTTGACTTCCATTGCTAAACAAAGAAAAACCCAAAAGACTGTCATTTGCCTCCATACTGCCTTGAGAAATATTGCCTTGAGAAATACTACTCTGACAAACCACCGCCCCCGCACCATCTCCGAATAAAACACAGGTTTTGCGATCAGCCCAATCCACCCAACGAGAAAGCATATCCGCCCCAATTAACAGCACATTTTGATAAACACCCGATCGAATAAACTGGGATGCCGTTACCAAACCAAAAACAAAACCCGAACAAGCAGCCGTCAAATCGAAAGCCACCGCATTAGTAGCACCCAACAAACTTTGAACCTTAGCACCACTGCCAAATAAATCATCAGCACTAGAAGTAGCCAAAATAATCAAATCTATCTCTGTAGCCGAGATTCCAGAAGCAAGGATTGCCTCTTTACCTGCTGCAGCCGCCAATTCACTTAGAGATTCACTTGGGCTTGCCAGATGTCGCCTTTCGATCCCAGTTCTAGTTTTGATCCATTCATCAGAAGTTTCCACCATATGAGCGAGATCGTCATTTGTTAAAACCCTAGATGGAGTTGCTGATCCGCTTCCTGTAATTATGATTCCTGCTTTCGAGTGTTGCAAATCTTTTGCCCCTTTACTGATTGGTCTTATCTTTATTTTCACCAGTACCAGATGCCACAGAAGAATTGTTCTCTTTCTCCTTTAAATCTTGAAAATGTCGATCGTTATAATGGATAATTCGCTCAAGTACTTGATTATCAATTGCTTCTTTTGCTAAACGAATCGCATTAAAAATAGAAGGAGCTTGAGAACTACCGTGACTGATAATACATACCCCTTGAATCCCAAATAAAAGAGCACCCCCATGTTCAGCACGATCGATTCTTTGCTTAATTTTTTTGAGATTAGGTTTTAAAACAGCGGTACCTAAAAGCCCTCGAATACCTTGAGATAATTCTTCCCGCATAATTTGCAAGATAATTTCCCCAATGGCTTCAGCAAACTTTAATATGATATTTCCCACAAACCCATCACAAACAATCGCATCAAAATCCCCAGAAAGAACATCTCTACCTTCAGCATTACCAATAAAAGGAATTTGATCATTTTTTTCTAGCAATTTATAAGTTTTAATCGCTAAATCATTTCCTTTACAATCTTCCTCCCCAATATTGAGCAAACCTACTTTAGGGTTTTCCACACCCATAACATATTTACTGTAAATCGTTCCCATCAAAGCAAATTGCTCTAAATATTTAGGACGACTATCTACGTTAGCACCTACATCCAAGACGATCACCGATTTTCCAGGAATCATGGTAGGTAAAACCGCCCCGATAGCTGGTCGGTCGATCCCCTTGAGACGACCTAAACGTAGTAAACCTGCTGCCATTGCGGCTCCGGAGTGTCCGGCAGAAATCACGGCATCAGCCCGTTTCTCTTTGACTAAATTCATTGCCACGTTAATTGAAGCTTTGGGTTTTTTCCTGACAGCCATTAAAGGTTCTTCTTCCATGGCTACAGTATCTTCAGCTTCTACGATTTCTATTAAACTAGAGTTACTATTATGTTGCTTGAGATAGGAATCTATTTTAGTGCGATCGCCTACTAGCAACACTTCGACATCGAGTTCAGCGGAAGCCCTAATGGCTCCTGCGATAATTTCATTGGGAGCGAAATCTCCTCCCATCGCATCTACTGCTATTCTTGCGCGAGTTGAGGCCATCGATTAAATTAATATAAAGCTGAATAAGATTTTAACATAATCTTAAAAGAAATCTTCCTCTCTAATTCACTATGCCTCTGAATTTTAACCTCAAAAATCAAAATAACCAATTGCTAATATCGTTTTTCTTTAATAGTGATAGACATTAAGAGGAGAATGGGATGAATGGGGAGAATGGGATGAATGGGGAGAATAAATTTTGGTTAATTATCCTAGATTTGGGATTTTTTAACTCTATCTTTATTAAATACAATTTGATATAAGATGGCTGTATTCGAGGAATTATGGATTCCCAAAGAATCCTAAAAAAATTTCTTCTTTTGTCTTATCATAGTATTCTTAATAAATAGACTAAGAATCATCACTCTAAGTCAATATATAATTCTTTTTATCAATTATTCTCCAAATTTCTCAGAGATTTATAATGTTAGAAAATATTGCTGTTGGTATTAGTACCTTTTTAATGGAATTATTAGGTAAAAAACAAATTAAACCAGATATTGTTCCAGTTTTATCATGGCGAGAAGCAGAAATTTTTATGTTACCAACTCAGCCAGATCCATCTGTAGAAGATATTGTATCTAATTATCTCAATGATTTAAAAGCGAAAGGCATTCCTACGAATCGTCAAGGAGTTTGTATACAGTCTGATTGGGTAGAATTAGCCACTCATGAAGGAAATTCTTTACTTTCAGGAGCATCTTTAACAAAAATTGCTACCACCTTAGCAGCTTTGAAAACCTGGGGATCCCAATATCAGTTTCCTACCCTTATTTATATTAATGGCAAAGTCAATAATGGAATATTACAGGGAGATTTAATCGTTGAAGGAAATCAAGATCCTTTTTTTGTTTGGGAAGAAGCTTTTGCCCTTGGTAACGCCTTAAATGAGTTAGGAATTCGTCGAGTTACCGGAAATCTCATCATTACTGGTAATTTTTCTATGAATTTTAATTCTAATACCTTATCGAGTGGGAATTTACTCAAACAAGGTATAAATTCTGCCCTTTGGTCAAGAACAGCTTCCCGACAATATCGCTCACTTTCAGTAGAAATACCTCGTCCAGAAGTAACTATCAATGGTCGTGTTTTAGTTAAACAAACTCTTCCCAATAATTCTCAATTGGTTTTAGAACATAAATCCTTGACTTTAACTGAAATATTAAAACAAATGAATATCTATAGCAATAACAAAATGTCTCAAATTCTAGCAGATGCCATAGGTGGTGCGAAAGTTGTGGCTCAAGTTGCTGCCAAAACAGCGAAATTTCCTGATTCAGAAATTCAATTAATAAATGGCTCTGGTTTAGGGTTAGACAATCGAATTTCTCCCCGTGGAGCTTGCAAAATGTTAATTGCCATTGAAAGATTGTTGCAATCAGAAACCGTAGGAGTGGTTGATTTATTTCCCGTAGCAGGGAGAGACAAATTTGGAACCATTGAATACCGTCAAATTCCAGATGGTATAGCGGTAAAAACTGGAACTTTAAATCAAGTTAGTGCCTTAGCAGGGATGATTCCCACCAAAGAGCGAGGTTCTGTGTGGTTTGCTATTATTAATTATGGTTATTATCTAGACGAATTTCGTTCTCAACAAGATAAACTTTTGCAAAAATTATCCAACCATTGGGAGTTAATCCCTAACCCCAACAATCTTTCTCCTGAAAATAAAGAATTTCTTGGAGATCCTAAAAGAAATATCCTAGTTAAAAATCCATAAATAACTAAGTTTTAAATTCTTTTCTCAAGTAAATAGCTCATATAAAGCTAAATTTATAGGAAAGAAAAAAATCTAAGAAATAGTTTATGGAATAATCTCTGTGAATACTCGATCCCCAGAATCCCCAGTAACCACAATAGTATTATCGTTCAATTTGCCAACAGCTTTCACACCAGTCACATTTAATGATGGTTCTTGTTGTTGATAAATCACATTACCAATAGCTTCAACCGTTTCAGTAGGAATATTCCAAAGCAAATCTTCAGCATAAAGTTGAGCTTGATTAGACTTACTGGTTCCCTGAGTGCCCCCTGATAAATGAGCTATTTCTTTTGCTAAATCCACTTTTCCTTGATTGCCAACTACAGTAATTTCCTGTTGGTAGTCAACTATTTGGATAGGTACATCTGTTCTAACCACACGATTTTCATATTCCCAAGTGATTTGATTACTAGCAATTTGGATAGAAGGCTCGATGGATCTTAATTCTACATTATCTTTTAATACAGCAGTATTATTATTAAAATTAACCTCCGAACTATCAGCTACTACTCGATCGATAACTTTATCATCTTCATAACGAAGTATTTCAAGAGGACGATCGCCAATTACCTTTTCTTGGGGAATCTCCCAATAGAGATGGTCAGTTTTTAACTGTAAAGGAGGATCGATTCCTACAGCTACAATCTGATCAATTAACTCTAAACGTTCAATTCTGGTAGAATATTTACCTTCTAATGCAGTAACTTTTAACTTAGCATGGGAAACCTGAAAATTTTCAGTGATTATGAATAAATCTTCTTGAGGTTGCCATTCCACCTCATCTCCTTTAATGATAGCATTATTGCGAGTATCGATAGCGGTTATGTCTCCTCGAAGGAAAACCTTTTCACCATCTTGGTAGATTTCTCCCGTTTTAGCTCTTACTTGTAAAACTAATTCACCATCTTGATAGATATTACCAACAGGATTTTCTAACTGAGCAACCTTATTATCTTTGCTATATACAGCGATATCAGTTTTTAATTTCCATAAAATTTGTCCTTGTGCATTAGCCTGTTCGAGAGTTGCATTTTCTAAAATGAGTTTTCTTTCTGGTTTTTCCTTTTTGGTTTGTTCTCCTCTAGGATTTTCTTCTATATTTGAAGGATTATTGCCTTGAGAGCAACCATATACATTTACTAATAATATTATGAACAAGAATTGTATTGTGGTTTTTGTTAGAATTTTTTTTATCATTTTTTTATATTTTTGATTTAAATTAAAGCACTTAGGAATTACTTGCAAGTTTATAACCTAAATGCTAATAAATTATTATCTTTTTAATATGAAATTATGGCTCTTGTTCTAAAAGAGTAAAACCAGAAAATGCCCCATAAAGATGAGGAGATTTTGGATTTTTCTGAATATCTTCCTTAATTTGATCTAAATCGATATAACGATCGGCAACATTAATTAAGCTATCGCTAGTCATAGAACGGAGACTAACAACTTCTATTCGTGCTCCACGATAACTCACAGCATCAACAGCGTAAGCGAGATCGCCATCCCCACTAACTAAAACTGCCGTATCATAAGCATTAACCAAAGCCATCATATCCACAGCGATTTCCACATCCAAGTTAGCCTTTTTCGAGCCATCAGGTAACTGAACTAAATCTTTAGCAATGACACGATAACCATTGCGACGCATCCACAAGAGAAAACCTTGTTGTTTTTCATTAGTACGATCTACCCCAGTATAAAAGAAAGCCCTGAGCAATCTAGAACCACCAGTCAAGCGAAACAACAATTTAGTGTAATCAATTTCCACACCTAATTGTAATGCCGCATAGAATAAATTAGATCCATCTATAAAAATTGCTACTTTACCACGATTTTCTAAAGCTTGTTCCGGTGGAAAAACCGGATCGTTCTCAAAATGTTCAAACATGTTTAAAATACCTCTTTTATTATCAAAAAAAACATTACTTGTTTATTTACTTTTATCTTTTGTGACATTAGTCGTTGATCTATATAAACCATCATTATTATCATTGTGTATTTTCTGATGGTAATTCTAACTTAGAAAATACAGGGGATGGTTTGTTCAAATTTTGATTAATAGAAAGTTTTCCCCACTGATGATGTAAATTGTCTTGGGATATTAAATGGAAATTGAGATTATTAAAATCAATTGAAAAACCGAGTTGTTTATAAATATTAGTGCTCAGAGTAGGAATAATGGGGGAAAGCAGATAAGCCGATAATCTAATTGACTCTAATACTGTGTATAGTATGGTTTCAACTTCAGATTTACGATCTTGTTTAAATAAACTCCAAGGAGCACTGTCATCAATATATTTATTGCAGGCTCTAATCAAGGTAAATATTTCAAGGCAAGCTTGGCTAAATTTCAAAAGATTATAAGCTTCCAATACCCTATCCCCTAGGTTTAAACCAATGATTTTCAGGGGATTATCTTCTGGAATATCTGTTCCGGTTAAATTTGATAAAGATCCCTTAAAGTATTTATTAAGCATTCCTAAAGTTCGATTCAGAAGATTCCCAAGATCATTAGCTAAATCAGCATTAACAACATTAATAAATCTAGTTTCATTAAAATCCCCATCTCGCCCTAATTCGATTTCCTTAAGGAAATAATAACGAACGGCATCTGCACCATAACTCTCTACTAATGCCACCGGATCTACTGTATTACCTAAACTCTTTCCCATTTTCTGACCATCTTTGGTTAAAAACCCATGGGCAAATACTTTGTTAGAAGGAGTTAAACCAGCAGAAAATAACATTGCAGGCCAATAAACGGCATGAAAACGCAAAATATCTTTGCCAATTAGGTGTAGATTAATGGGCCACCATTTTTTTAGGGCATTATCAAGATTTGCTTCTTGATCCTCATCTAGTAAAGCTGTTACATAACCTAGAAGTGCATCAAACCAAACATAAATAGTATGATTAGCATCTGTAGGGATAGGAAAACCCCAATCTAGATTAATACGTGAAATTGAGAAGTCTTTTAATCCTTGCTTAACAAAGTTTAAGATTTCATTTTTTCTACTTTCTGGTTGGATAAAATCTGGATTTTCTTGATAAAAATTTTCTAAAATTTTTTGATATTTTGACAATCTAAAAAAGTAATTTTCTTCATCTCGCCATTCTGCTTTTAGGTTTGTATGAATAGGGCAATAATTATCAGCTGTAAGTTCTCTTTTGTCTTTAAATTCTTCACAAGCGACACAATACCATCCTTGTTGTCTATCTAAATAGATATCTCCTTGATCCCAAACTTTTTTAAAAAATTCTTTTACTAAAATATGATGAGTAGAAGATGTTGTTCTAATAAAGCGATGGTTAGAAATATTGAGTTTTTGCCAGAGAGATTTAAAACTAGAAACGATCTCGTCACAATGTTTTTGGGGAGGAATTCCTTTTTTTTCTGCGGTACGTTGAATTTTTTGCCCATGTTCATCAACCCCTGTAATTAACAAGGTAGAATTACCCTGTAATCGCTTTGAGCGAGCAATTACATCTGCCACCATAGTTGTATAAGCACTACCAATATGGGGGACATTGTTAACATAATACAAAGGCGTGGTTAGAGCAAATTTTTTATTTTTTTCCGTTTCGTTATCAATCATCTAGTTAGCTATAAAATAAAGTAAATTTAACCATTAAAAAAAAGATTTTGATAAAATAGGGTTTCAAATACTATTTTAATCAATATTTCCCCCTAGTATTTTGTTGTAGCAAATTCTAGTAACAATTATCAATAAAGATATTGTTAAAGAGATAGACCAAACTAAATATTAAGCTAAAATAAAATTAATAAATTGATTATGACAATTCTAATATTAATAGGTTTTTAATGTTTTTAAATGTTTCTCTCTTAATGTCTCAATTTATCCTCAATGGAATTGGGATGAAAATGTTTCTATATAATCAAGATCGAATTCCTAAAAATGCTAAATCTGTAATAGTAGTAAGCAATCATCGTAGCTTTTTAGATGCTTTTATTCTGATTCAAGCTCTAAATCGCCCCATTCGCATTGCCTGTCATCAATATATGGGGCAAACCCCAATCTTACGAGAATTTATCGATTTTTTGGGATTCTTTGCCTTAGAAAATTCTCAGAATCGAGGGAAATTGTTTTTAGACTATAGTACTAAATTATTACAATCCCAAGAATGGGTAGGTATTTTCCCTGAAGGAGCTAAACCCATGGTAAAGTTGACTTCCCCTGAAAAGATTACCTCCTTTCAACGAGGATTCGCTCATTTAGCCTTAAAAGCTTCTTTACCTAATTTGGTGGTTTTACCTGTGGCTATTGCTTCTACTTCTGAAAGTATTCATTCAGGAATGCCTCTGAGATGGTTACAACTTTTTGATGGCACTGAGCCTTTGTTTGATGCTCCTAATTTACATCCAGTGGTTATGTACGAAAGAGTTAATGTTTTGATTGGAAATCCTTATTGGATCGATAAGAAATTAAAAACACAATATCTCGGTGGAGAAACTAAAAAAGCTGTAAATCATTTATTAGAATATGCACAAGAAGAAATTACTCAATTACTTAAAATTGGATGTGCTTAATCTCAAATCAGAAATGATTATTGATGTGCTAGAATCTTATAAGAAAAAGTATAGATGTATTTAATCTAGAATTTCAATTGAAAAGTTAATAAAACTAAGGATTTATCAAGTAAAAAAAAGTAAGAATGGGAAATATTAATAATTACTTACACTTTTATCTACCTAAGCCTCCTCAACCAAATCTTCCTTTGTTTATATATTTACCTGGTTTGGATTGTACGGGAAAATTATTTTATACCCAGAAAGGGATAACTGACAATTTTGATGTACGTTGTTTGGTAATTCCTCCTCATGATTGTAGTGATTGGAATACTCTTAGTTTAGAGTTAATCGATTTGATCAAAAAAGAAGTCGCTAAAAATGGGCAACGCTATATTTACCTTTGTGGTGAATCCTTTGGAGGATGTTTGGCTATTTATACCGCACTTTCTGCGCCTGATTTATTCCATCGTCTGATTTTGATTAATCCTGCAACTTCATTTAATCAAAAACCTTGGTTGAGTTTAGGGATTCCTATCACTGAATATTTACCGGATTTTTTCAGCAGACAAAGTTGTTTGATTTTATTGCCTTTCCTAGCAGCTTTGGGAAGAATGAAAGCTTCTGAATCCCGTTCTTTATTAAATGCTATGAAATATGTCCCTTCAGAAACCGTCTCTTGGCGATTATCTTTATTAAAAAATTTTGTTATCAAAGAGAATATTTTACAAAAAATTCACCAACCAGTACTAATTATCGCCGCTGGGAAAGATAAACTTTTAGATTCTTTAGGAGAAGCTAAACGGTTAGTGCAGATGTTATCTCACGGGAAAATATTTGTTCTTCCTCATAGTGGTCATGCTTGTTTATTAGAAACTGAGATCAATCTTGATAAAATTCTTAAAGAGAGTAATTTTGTTAGCCATCCATCTCTATCTTTGAATTTATCTGAAAAAAAATAGTTAGAGTTTGATTCTAAAGTCAAATTTGCTACATTAATATTAAAAATCAACGATTAATTGTCAATCACTTATGACGACTCAAATGGAAACCAAAGTTTTACTCAAGGATTTAGGAAGATTTGCCCAAGTGCGTGGGGAAATGGGCAAGAATCTTGCCAATATGGCTAATATTTTGGAAACAGCAGAATCTATTGGTCAAGAAAATTCGGGAAAATTAGAATTAGATGGAGATATTGAAGATTTAAAACGTACTAGCAAAAATTTAATTGAAGGTGTTTTTCGTTTGCTGGTTTTAGGTGATATGAAACGTGGTAAAAGTACTTTTCTTAATGCTTTAATTGGGGAAAAGTTATTGCCTAGTGATGTCAATCCTTGCACAGCAATTTTGACTTTATTACGCTATGGCAATGAGAAAAAGGTTACTGTATATTTTAATGACGGGAAGTCTCCTGAAACTGTGGATTTTAAAAGTTTTAAAACTAATTATACTATCGATCCTGCTGAGGCTAAAAAGTTAGAAAAAGAGCAAAAACAAGCTTTTCCTAATATCGATTACGCTGTGGTGGAATATCCTTTATCTCTACTAGAAAAAGGGGTGGAAATTGTTGATAGTCCAGGGTTAAATGATACTGAAGCTCGCAATGAATTGTCTCTTGGTTATATTAATAATTGTCACGCTATTCTCTTTGTTTTAAGGGCTTCTCAACCTTGCACTTTGGCTGAACGTCGTTATTTAGAAAATTATCTTAAAGATCGAGGTTTGACGGTTTTCTTTTTAATTAATGCTTGGGATCAAGTTAAAGATAGCTTAATCGATCCCGATGATCCAGAAGAATTGGAAGAAGCTGAAGAAAAATTACACCGGGTTTTTAAAGCAAATTTAGCAGAATATTGCATGATTGATGGTGTGGATATTTATCACGATCGAGTATTTCCTATTTCCTCTTTACCAGCTTTACGTCAACAATTAAAAGACCCAAATTCTCCTTTAGAAAATACAGGATTTCCTGAATTTATGGGAGCATTAAATACTTTTTTAACTAAGGAAAAAGCCATTGGCCAATTGCGACAAGGTAAGATTTTAGGGAAACAAATTTATAACAATGTTCGGGAGGCAGTTAGTAGCAGAATTCCTCTCCTGCAACAGGATATTCAAGAGTTAAAAGAAAGGATTGCTTCTGTTGCACCAGAATTTGAAGAATTAACCCAAATTCGAGATGATTTTAATGAGGAAATCAGAAAAGTTAGGGATGATAAAGCTAAAAAGATTGCCGATTCTTTTCGCAATTATGTATTAAATTTAGGCAATACTTTTGAGGTAGATTTTTTACAATATCAGCCAGATTTAAAGTTTCTGGATTTCTTGAATCAGTCAAAAAGAGAAGGTTTTGAAAAAGAATTACAACAGGCTTTTGAGCGATATATTAATGATAAACTTTCAGAATGGAGTTTAGGCGCAGAAAAGGAAATGGATATGGCTTTCGCTCAGTTATCTCTAAGTGCTCGAAGTTATGGGGATTCTTATAATAAGGTGACTAATAAGATTACTCAAAAGTTGACAGGGCAAAAAATTCCTTCTTTTATGAGCGGTGGTAATGAAGAAGATACTCCTAGTTGGGCCAAGTGGGCGGCGGGGATTTTTTCGATGGCTCAAGGCAATCTGGCGGGTTTGGCTATGGCTGGTGCGGGTTTTGATTGGAAGAATATTATTCTTAATTTTATTACTGTGTTAGGTGTGGGTACTATTATGACGGCTTTGACGGGAATTGTTTTAGGTCCTTTACGATTAGCTTTATTAGGACTGGGTGTTGGTATTATGCAAGCGGATCAAGCTCGCAAGGAGTTGGTAAAGGCTACCAAGAAGGAGTTATTGAAGCATCTTCCTAGTGTGGCACAAGAACAATGGCAACCTGTTTATGATGCTATTAAGGAATGTTTTGATACTTATGAGAAGGAGGTTATGGCAAGAATTAATGAGGATATTCGTTCTCGTAAGGCTCAGTTGGATAATTTAGTTGCTCAGAAAGAATCTCAGGAAATTAATAATAATGCTGAATTAACTCGTTTGGAAGATTTAACTACGGCAATTAAATCTGAATTGGATCAAGTTGAGTCTCAATATCAGGAGTTTTTCATGGCTGTTTCTTAATGGGATGGGCACTTATATCATTTTTACTCAGTTTTTAGTATATCCATATAGAAAAAATCAGAAAAATTCAAAGGAAAATATGAAAAAAGAACTTGATTATGAGAATATATTTTAGGATATTGGCTGATTTTAATTGTACTATGATTCTGAAAATAATGATATTATGTGCCTGATTTAATAATTTTAAGTCAGATTTTAAATGAGATAACCACAACAGGCTATTTCTACTATGGTTAAATTATAAAAAGTTTTGGTGATTTTGATTTTTGATCTGGTATAATATAATTAGATTTATAATGATTTACGTCCATTTTTGTTGTTACTGGACTCAAAATATATTTTTATGTCAACATCAGAAATTTATCAAAATTTATTAACATCAATTAATTCCGTAGTTGGGATGCTTGAACTTTCATCGGATTCCCAATTAAAAAAAGATATTCATACTGTTAGTAATTATCTCAATAATCCGGTTTTTCAAATAGCAGTTTTTGGTCCTTTTAATTATGGTAAATCAACTTTATTAAATGCTCTTTTGGGAAACAAAACTCTGCCAATTGACTTGATCCCTACTACGGGAGCGGCAATTCATGTTCGTTATGGGGAAAGTCTTTCTGTTTCTATTGCTCTTGACGATGGCAATGTAATTACTCAAGAGGGAACGAAAATTCTCAAAGAATATGCTATTCTTGATGACCAAAGATGTATGCGTCAAGATGTTACTAGGGTTGATGTTTATTGCCCTCATCCTTTCTTGAAACATGGCGTGGAATTATTGGATTTGCCAGGCACAAACGATCGCGTTGCTCAAGATAATTTAGTAAAAGATCGTTTATTAAGTGCTAATTTAATTGTACAAGTTCTTGATGCTCGTAAATTAATGACTTTAGGGGAGAGAGAAAACCTTAAAGATTGGCTATTGGATAGAGGTATTAAAACGGTAATTTTTGTCGTTAATTTTATGAATTTATTGGAGCCTGAAGAGCAAAAAGAAGTACAAAAAAGAATGGTTTTTGTGGCTCAAAGTTTTCGATCGGATTTGCCAGAAAGTGTTAGTAATTTATATCGAGTCGATGCTTTACCGGCTTTAAGAGCTATTTTAAAAGGTGATTCTCAAGCAGCACAAACAACTGGATTATCTGCTTTTGAAGCGGCTCTTAGTAGAATTGTTGCGGCACAAAGTAATGATTTAGCTGTTAGTTTCTCTAGGGTTTTATCTATTGTTAATCGAGTTAAAGAAGGGGCTAAAATTCAAATAGATATTCTTAATGCCGAAATCAAACTTGAACAACAAAAGCAACAATCTAAGTTGGATATTCAAGAAAAGGCAGAGAAATTAATTAAACAAGGTTTTCAAAAAAGTATTTCGGATTTTCAAGAATGGTTGTATTTACCAGCTATTTTGTCTCGTTATCAATCGGAAATGTCTATTGCTTTACAAAGTAATAATTTTGAATTCTGGGAATACGATCGCTTGAGAAAAACCGTTTCTGATTATCAAGAAAAAATCCATGAATGGGTGAAAAAAGCTTGTGATTTCTTTGAGAAAGAATATCCCGGAGATTTGATTATTTCCTTCCCTGATAACCCAGAAATGCTGGTTTGGGAATCTTTAAAAACTAATCCTCAATCTAATAATTCTAAAAACAATTCTAAAGATAATTCTAAGAGCAATCCTAATTTTGCTTCAGTAGCAATTCCAGCAGGTATTGGCTTGATGTTTGGAGGCCCAATGGGAGCGGCGGTTTTGGGGGGTGCTAGTTATTATTTGAGGAAGAAAAAAGCAGAAAAAGAACAGGAGTTGGAATCAGCTTCTAACGCTAATTATTATTCAAATTTACAAGTTTGTAATCAAGTTGCAGAGGAATATTTAACTCGTTTTAGTAATCTAGCTTTTGTGACTTTACAACAATATCAATATCTAGCAGAAAAGGTGATTACTTTTGAAGCTGAAAAACAACAACTATTGACGACCAATTCTGATAATCAACTTCAATTATTACAAGGATTATTAAAGAATATTGACGATGAATTAGACTCTCTTAATATTAAGTTAAATCAATGATTAATTATCAATTTTGGAGGTTTATTCCTTTAGTTTTATTATCTTTATTATTATGGAGTTGTCAGCCACAGGAAACTAAAGAAAATGATTCAGATTCCTTATCTAATTCTGTTACTCCTGTTACTCCTGTTACTCCTGTTACTCCTGTTTCTTTGCCTTCTAAATCCTCAGAAGAAATTTTAGATGAGATTTATGCTCGACAAGATGAATTAGAATTTTGTAAATTTGAAATAGATAATTCTCTCTCTCAAGATGCTTCTTCTGTTTATCAAATAAAAGATGGATTATATCTAGTAGAAATTCTCTGTTTTTTAGGTGCTTATCAAGGAAATTATGAATATTTTCTCTATAGTTTAACTCCTTCGGAAGTGGAAATTAAACCTTTAACTTTTACCATTATTCAATCCAATGGAATTGGCAATTCTACTAAAACTAAAACCACATCAATGGCTGGTTTTTCTAAATATAACAGAGAAAAAAAATTACTAACTATACATACAAAATATAGGGGTTTAGCTGATTGTGGTTCCTTAGCAAAATATCAATGGGAAAAATCTGAATTTCAGTTAATCGAATATCGAGAAAAAGAAGCTTGTGATGGTATTTATTTAGAAGTAGAAAATTATCCTTTAGTTTATCCCTAATTAAGTTCTTATGGTTCATTTCTCATGGATGAGATAATTATCAATTGCTAAAGATTTTTATCAAATTGTGAACTGTTTTATAACTTTAAAAAAGTAACAGATAAAATAATTTTAACCATGAATTAAAATCTTGAAAATTTTGGAAAAATGCTCCACATAAAACAAGAATTTGAGACTATTGTATCTTGTTGTAATAATAGTAACGTAGGAAAACATTTACCATTAGCCTTATATGTTCATCATACCGCCTTGGAGGCTCTTGATCCTATTTTACAAGAATACGAACAAAAAGCAAGGTTAATTTGCCAACAAAAAAACAAGCAAAAAGAAACAGCAACTTTAATTAAATTTAATACCCAACTTCCTAAAATTTCTTATCTATATTATCCAGAATTTGATACTAATCCTCATCCTGCAATTAAAAGTAGTATTGTGGTAAATATGGAGACTCAAGAAACAAATTTTCGTGACTATAGTAAATCAGAAAATCCACCCATTCTCCACCGTAAAGAAACATTTATAACTAATAATTATCCCCTCTATGAAACCTTTGCCAAACTAACAGCTCATGAAGAAGCTTTAGGATTATTAGATAATGTATCTCAAATTGGCACTCAACAACAATGGTTTGAACTTTTAAAAAAGTATCGTGTTGGATTTCAAGAGCATTTTTTAATATGCCCTCTCGATTATAAACCAGCTAATTTGACTATAGAAAGACATAAAGCAGCAATAGTAAGAAGTAAATTATCTCGCCCTGTAAATTTAGCAATAGAAGCCAATTTATTTACAGAAAAAACAACTTTTTTTGACTATGGTTGTGGTTATGGTGGTGATGTTGAAAGAATCGCAGAAAAAGGTTTTCAAAGTTCGGGATGGGATCCTTTTTATTTACCAAATAATCCTTTAAAATCGGCAGATATTGTTAACGTAGGTTATGTAATTAATGTTATTGAAAATATTCAAGAGCGTCAAGAAGCTTTAATTAAAGCATGGGAATTAACTAAGGAGATTTTATTAGTATCAGCCCAAATTTTAATTGATGATTATCATCGAGGTTTGATTGCTTATGGGGATGGCATTATTACTTGTCGCAATACTTTTCAAAAATATTACCAACAAGAAGAATTAAAATATTATATCGATCGAGTTTTAAATGTCAATTCTATTCCTGTAGATTTGGGTATTTATTTTGTTTTTCGAGATGAAGATAAAGCAGAAACTTTTCGGGCATCTCGTTTCCATTCTCAAGCTAATACTCCTAGAATTCGGGTGTCTTTACCTCGTTTTGAAGATTGTCAGCAATTATTAACTCCTTTGATGAATTTTGTTACCGTAAGAGGAAGACTTCCTGTTAAAAATGAGTTAGTAAATGAAGCAGAAATTAAACAAGAATTTGGCACATTTCGTCGTGCTTTTGAAGTGATTTTAAATGCTACTGATGAAAAAGAATGGGAAGCAATTGTTGAAAAACGTCGGGATGAATTTTTATTATATTTAGCTTTGAGTCAATTTACAAATCGTCCTAAATATCGCAAATTATCTCATAAAATTAGAGAAGATATTAAGGCTTTATTTGGTAGTTATAAAAGAGCTTGTATGTTTGCAGATTTAATGTTATTAAGTCTACAAGATCTCGATAATATTGCCGAACTTTGCCGGAAATTTCCAGTAGGAATTAAGTTTAAAAATGCTTTATTAGTTCATATCAATGTGTTAGAAACTCTACCTTCAATTCTAAGACTTTATGAAGGTTGTGCCAGTCGTACTTTTGGTCGTCTTCAAGATGCTAATTTAATTAAATTTTATTTTAAACAACCCAAAATAGAATACCTTTATTATCCTGATTTTGATAATTTAGCTCATCCAATTTTAGCTAATATTATGTCAGTTGATTTACAAGATTTACACGTGAGATATATCGATTATCAAGATGATAGAAATCCGCCGATTTTACACCGAAAAGATGCTGTAGTTAATTCAGATTATCCTCTTTATCAAAAGTTTGCTAAACTCACTTCTAAAGAAAAAAATTGGGGATTATTAGATAATTTTTCTTTAATTAGTCGTCGTCAAGGATGGTTAAAGTTATTAGAAGAACGCTGTGTGACGATTAAAGGTCATAGTTTATATTGGCGTAAAGATGCTTCTCCTGATAGAATAAAATTATTACGTTATCAAATCAAAGAACGCAAACGAAAACAAACATAAGGATTTAAATATATAATTTATAGTTATTTGCTTTATGTTTTTATCTTTTTAAAATAGTATCTTTCCAGTTAAGAAGATACAATTGTAAGAAATTAGATTTTCCTTTAACTTTAATTAAAGGCATTTTTTCTAGAGAAAAATCCAGATAATGAATTCTTTCATAAGTACTATGAGAAATAACTATTTGATTAGGCTGGGCAACATTACAAATTCTACTGGTAACATTAGTAGTATCTCCAATGGTGGCGTATTGTACCAATTTTTTGGAGCCAATATTCCCTGCCGCTACTTTGCCTGTATTGATGCCGATATGAATAGAAATAGGTTGTTTGCCTTGTTGAATCCATCTTTTATTCAAACTTTGTACTGCCCATTGCATATGAATGGCAGCTTTAACAGCTTGAATAGGATCGTCAGATTTTTGATAAGGAGCACCCCAAACAGCAAATAAAGCATCTCCAATATACTTTTCTAATGTTCCTTCATATTTAAATATAATTTCTTCTACCATTACTTGAAAATATTCATTTAACATTAAAATTATTTCTTTAGGCTTCATTGTGGAGGACATTTTTGTAAAACCACTAATATCTGCAAATAAGGCTGTTACTTCTGTCTCAATAATTCCTAATTGTTCTTCTTCTTTGAGTTTTTTAGCAACGGATTGAGGGAAAAAACGTTCTAACTTGTCTCGCATAATCGCTTCTAATTGCATTTTCTCATAAAGCTTAGCGTTATCTATGGCAATAGCAGCTTGATTAGTCAAAGCCGTTAAAAAATCCACATCTTCATCAGAATAAATATTTCCCATTTCAAGATTATCAACATACAAAACACCTATAACTTTATCTCTTGGTTTAAAAGGAATACACATACTAGCGTGAATTTCTTGCCCCAAAACAGAATGGGAATCTGAAAAACGTTGATCTCGATAAGCATCGGAAGTTACTACCGTATCTCCAGAGTTGTATACTAAATTAATAATTTTAGTGCTATAAAAATCTCCCTCAATACCAAGATCTTTTCTCACTTTAATGGCTTTAGCTTCTAACTCTTCACTCTTTTCATTTACCATGAGAATTGCCGCTCGATCGACTTTAATGATGTCAAATAATAATTCGAGAATTTTATCAAGTAGACGATCGGGTTCCTCTGGAGATGAAAGCTGCTTGCTCACTTCTAATAACACTTTTAACTTATCTAAAGTTCTTTGAACAACATTGGTTTGGTGTTTTAATTTAATTACAGAGCCATAACTTTGTTCTGTTACTAAAGCCTGCATATCGAAGGTATTAGTGTCAATAGAATATTGTTTAACTATTTCTTGTTTTGGAGAAAGTTGAGAAGTTTCATCATTAATATTGAGGTTTTCTTTTGGTGTATTTTCTAACTGATTCTGGGGAGAATTTTGAGTTAGTTTACTAAATTTAAAATCAATATTTCCAAAGGTAATTACATCTCCTTCTTTAAGTATTTCTTGGTCAATTTTGACTTTATTAACCAAAGTAGAATTACTGCTTTTTAAATCTTTTATTTTGATTTTTTCTTCCGTTACTTCGATGATTGCATGACGACGAGATACACTTAAATCATCAATAACTATGGTGTTATCTAAAGATCTGCCTATAGTGTTAATATCATCAGTTAATCCATAAATTTGTTCAAAAGAAGTTTCGGGAGCGTAAATTAAATAGGGCATATCCCATTTTCCCAATTTAAAAGGGTTTTTTAAGTATTTTTAGTTAGTTATATCATAAATATCTCTTTTCTGGTTGAAAATACTCGTCTAATTTCTCAATCTGTTTTTCTTTTTACTTACTAGATTTTACTAGATTTTTTTTGAGTCTATTTAATTTATTTTTTTTATTGTCATTTTAACATCTAAAGTATGGTTTTCTTGTTTTTATTTTCTTTTTAATTATTGTTTTTAATGTGATTTTGTGTTATTGTGATCAAGGTTAATATTTAGTTTTACTAAAATAGTTAAAAATAACTTTTAAACTAAATAATATGTCCTAAATTAATCAAGATTGGGAATTAAAATGTCAATAAATCTAGAAGAAGCACAAACTCGTCTATTATTATTTCTCTGGAATATGGAGGAAAAAGAAGTTTTAAAGGGTAAACTAACTACAAGACTTAAACGAGGAAAGGAGAAAGCAAGTATATATCAACCAGTTTTTGAAAAATTAATAGAAAATGGTGGAATTATCTTGACAAAAAAAGGTCGATCAATTACAGTTTCTTTGACAGATAAAGGGGAAAAAATACTGGCAGACGGGTTACAAAGTGATGAATTTGGATTTAATGGCAATCAGGTGAGTAGTAAAATTGCTAATGCACTTTTAAAATGGATTCGTCAATCAGAAAATCAAATTACAACAGATAATATTTCAACGGTACAAATTCAATCTTATCAGGAATTTGAAAAAATAGTTTTGGAAGTTTATGATAGAATTAATCAAGATTATAACTTGATGGATTTGGTTCCTATTTATCGCATTAGAAGGGAAATTGGTAATCAAATTACTCGCAATGTTTTTAATGAATGGCTATTAGAAATGCAGGCTAGGGATATTTTACAACTACAAGGTGGTAGTTTACCAGATAACGATCCTAGTAAAATTGAAGATTCCATTATGACTGAATTAAGTGGTTTACGTTGTTATGCCCAAAAATTGTAAAAAATTAGCATTATTGAAATTTTAGTAAAAATAAAAATTATGATACAAGAATTAGAAAAAGAAAAACTCGATAATATTATTAAAGACAATAACCCTTTCAATCGCGCCTTAATTGTTACTAAACAAGATATTTGGCAGAAAAATTTTCCAGATTTTCCTGGTTTAAATTCCCATGCTTCTGATGGTGTTTTTCAAGCAATTGAAGAAATTAAAAATAATCAACGTAAGCTGATTGGTATCACAATTCAAGCTGAAAAAGGATTAGGAAAAAGTCATCTTATTAGTCGCATTAGGCATCAATTAAAACAAGATTCTAAGGGTTGGTTTGTCTATATGACAGACTATAATAATCTCAATGAAATTAAGTCGGAAATTTTAAATGCTTTAGCTATGAGTTTGAAAAAAAATGGTAGTAGAGAAGTTTCTCAATGGCAAGAGTTAGCAACTTATTTAATTAATGAAGCACTTAATAAAAATCATAGCCCTAAACAAGTTACTAAAAATTTTTCTAATCACCCAGATAGAATTCCTGATGCTGTAGAAACATTAACTAATAAGATTCTTGAAGTTAAAACTGATATTGATAATCCTTATCTTATTAAAGCAATAATTTGGACTTTTTCTCCATCACATTTGCCTTTTGCTGTTAATTGGATTGCTGGAAAAGGTTTATCTATTGAAAAGGCTAAAGAAATGAAATTACCCACTTCTAGTAATGATAGTTTAGCTACTAAATCTTTTGAAAGAGTTTGTCAAATTTTCGATTTAATGAGTGATTATAAACCTTTATTAATTTGTTTTGATCAATTGGAAGGAAGGGAATCTAGTGATAATGGTTATACTAAAGCTCAAGTAATTGCTAATTTGGGGATGGATTTATTTAATAGTATTAAAAGTGCTGTAATTTTGACAACTGTATATCGAGATATTTGGGTTCAACAAATTAATAGTTTACCTAATGCTGAAGCTGTAATTGATAGAATTGGGGAGAAACAATTTCAATTAAAATTTCTTAATGGTGATGATATTATAGGCTTGGTTTCTTGTTGGTTAAAAGGCTTTTATGAAGAGCATAAAATTACTCCTCCGTCGCCAATTTATCCTTTTTCAGAAAGTAAATTAAGAGAATTAGGTAAGCAAAAAGCATCGGCAAGAGATGTTTTAGAATGGTGTAGAAATAACTGGAAGATACCTCCAGAAAGTGGAAATGGCGGAAAAAATTTACCAAAACCATCAGATAATCCTAATAATGGTAACGGTAAGAATGGTTTTATAATTCCAGAAGAAATACTAGAGAAAATTAAATTAGCTTTTGAAAAAGAATTGGAGAAAATTGCTTACGATATTATTGATAATAAACCTGTTTTAGCAAATGCTATTTATTTTGCTTTTCAATATCTAATTGGTAAAACTATAGAAAATATTACCATCGAAAATATTGAATTAATCAATTCTAGACAATCAAAGTATTTAGATTTTAAAATCATTGCCAAAGAAAATGGAGAAACTCTAAAAATAGGAGTAATGATACTTCAAGTAGATAATACAAATAGTGTTTCAGCAAGATTAAAACATTTAATTAACTATCAAGAATATGATATTAATTGTGGTTGTTTAATTCGCTCTAAAGATATTAGTAAAAGAGCTACAAAAGCTCATGAATGCTTAAATATATTAAAAAATCAACAAGGAAAATGGGTATATTTTCAATTAGAAGAAATTCAATCATTATTAGCAATAAAATCGATTTTTGATAACAAAAATGAGTATAATTTAACTGAAGAAGAAATCTTTTCTTTTATCAAAGATGAAAGCTTAATTACTAAAAACCAGCTAATTTTAAATATTTTGAAAAATCCATCTCTTGAAACAAAAGAAATCTCATCAAAAGAAATCTCAAAAGAAGAAAATAATAACTTCTTAAAACAAGAAGAACAAATAATTAATGAATTTAACATCGAAGAGGATTATCTTAACATTAATAATAATGGAAAACAAAAATATAAAGAATCACAAAAAATAGAAAAAGATAAAATTTCTCAAAATATAGAAGAAATAATCGCCAAATTTAACTTGAGATAAGATTATTACTAACAATGAATTCCTCTCCCACAATATCTAACGCTTTGTGTCTAAGTTTTGTAGAAATTGAAGCCTTAATAGAAGGTTCAACTATTCTTGGTTTACCGAGATTATTTCTAACTCCAGGGAGAAAATTTTTACTCTACCCTGTTAAAGAATTAAACTTAGAATGTTATCAAGAAGAATGCTATCAGGAAAATGCTATAAACCTGCTAACAACTAATACCAATTCCAATAATATTTCTAATCAAAATTCTCAGGTAATTTCTATTAAAGCCTGGGCAGAATGTCAACAATGCCAAGTGATTCAAACACAAGAAGAATTACCAAAAATATCCTCTTATACAGTCTATTCAACCAAAGGTTTAGAACAAATACTTCAAAGATATTCTCAAATTTTTGTAGCTTATTTACGAGTATATTTATTATCTCAACCTGTGGAAGAATTCCATCCTCAAGCCCAAGAAAAATTAGGAAAATTTATTGGTATATCTAAGGCAATAAACATCAATCAAACTATACCTATATTTAATAATATTTCCTTTGAAAAGCTCAAAAAAACCATAGAAAATAGAGAACCTAAAAAACATCCAGAATTAGAAAAACTATTAAGTGATTTAGCAAAAATACCCCATTTAGCAGCCCAACAAATTCAAGCAGATATCAAAGATATTTTGGGTTGGAGAAGTCATAAACCAGTAGAAAAATTGACATGGATAAACGAAATTGCCGCACGAGGAAATCCAACCAAAGATAATAGCAAAAGTAACTATGAAGTAGGTACATCATTTGAAGATATAGTGCGAAAAAGCTTAGAATTTATAGGTTTTAAAATAGATGAAAGCCATAAAGGAGGCGCAGGAGGATTGGATTTATTTTGCAGTCAACCTTACCCTTTAGTAGGAGAATGTAAAGCAGGAAAAAAGATACCAAATGCAACTGCTGTGCAATTATTAAATTTAGCAACATTACGTTTAAAAGATGAAACAATAATATCTCAAATTGCTAAAATAATCATAGGCCCAGGTAAACCAACATCTCAACTTATTGATGCAGCAAAAGTGCATAATATGGCAATTATTAAACCAGAAACTTTAGAAAAATTGGTGCAATTACAAGCAAATTATCCGAATTCTATCGACTTATTTAGGCTAAAAGAATTTTTAAAAGCAGGCAAATCTGATGAAGAAATAGAAGCCTATATTCAAGAAGTTTATCAACAAATAAAAATTCGATCACAAATAGTTAACCTCGTTAAAAATTACCTAGAAAAAAGCAATTTAGAGTCTGTAAGAATAGAAGGTTTGTATGGTGCATATATTAATTCTGAATTTAGTAAACAATTAAATAAAGAAACAATCTATCAAATTTTAATCGAACTTTCTTCACCTTTAGCAGGATATTTAGGCAGAAAAAAAGGGAAAAATTGGGAAAACGATCAATTTTATTTTTTAAGAGAATTATCATCAAACTAGAAAAAATAAGAAATATAAAAACATAAAAACTCAGGCAAAAAAATATTACCTATTCATCAAAAATGGAGCAAAAAAACGAGCCTTTAAGAAGTATTCACACTTCCAACTTTCCCCAAATTCTCAACCAATTAGGAATCTCCCTAGTAGTATCAACATACCAAGCAGGAAAACTCATCGTCATTCGCGCCGACGGAGACGTTATCAACACTCACTTTCGCCTCTTTAACAAGCCAATGGGGTTAGCTGTCGATAGAAATCGACTTGCCATTGGTACCGCCAATCAAATCTGGGAATTGCGCAATATGCCCGCCGTCACTCAAAAACTCACTCCTCCAAATAAACATGATGCTTGCTTTATTCCTCGCAACATTCAAATTACAGGAGACATCGACATTCACGAAATGGGATGGGGAAATCAAGGTTTATGGTTTATTAATACCCGTTTTTCATGCCTATGCACCCTAGATTTCAATCATAGTTTTGTACCTCGTTGGCGACCAAAATTCATTAGTGCACTCAGTCCAGAAGATTGCTGTCATCTGAATGGCTTAGGAATGGTAAATGGCAACCCTAAATATGTAACTGCATTGGGCACAACTGATATAATGGGAGGATGGCGGGAAAATAAAGCACATGGAGGAGTCTTAATAGACATAGAAAATCACAATATCATTGCTAAAAATTTATCCATGCCCCATAGTCCACGTTGGTATAATAATTCTTTGTGGGTATTAGAATCAGGTAATGGTAGTTTAGCGAAAGTAGATATCACTTCAGGTCAACTATTTCCTATTGCTTATTTACCCGGATTCACTCGTGGATTAAGCTTTTATGGTCCTTTAGCCTTCATTGGTTTATCTCAAGTGAGAGAAACAGCAGTATTTAATGAAATTCCTATCACACAATGGGCAACTGAACGTAATTGTGGGGTGTGGGTTGTTAACATTCAAAATTGTGAAACAATTGCCTTTTTAAAATTTGAAGATGCTGTACAAGAAATATTTTCTGTAGAAATATTACCAGGAATTCGCTTTCCTGAAGTGATAGATTGGGATGAAAAATTGATTGGTACATCTTATGTATTACCAGATGAAGCCCTTAGAGATGTTCCTAAAGAGCGAAAACACTTATCTAATCCTTTAAATAATATTTTTTTAAATAATATTACTGTCAACAATAGTAAAAGTAAAAAACAAAATATCAAGAAAAAACGTGGATTTGGATCATAATGATTTAATCTTCTTTATCTAATTTTAGTATTTATTTGGACTTTGGACTAAATTAAAAATTAAATTATATGTGGTGTATTATTAAAAAATAACCCTACTATTGATGCTATATATAGCTGATTTAGTTTTAATTCAAGTATTTATGTTTAGTACATCTTGGTTTTGTATACTTTTGTCTAACTAGAGAGCAACGAGAATAATCTTGTAGCAATTTTTTAAATAGATGAAATTGACTACTTTAACTTTAGCATTACTTTGGAAATAAAATTATTTTGAAAACAATCTTTGCTATACTTTACTTAATTTCTTGTAAATCTAGTAAAACTTATGAAAAATAGTATGATGATGAATTTGATCCCAAATCAAAATAAAATACAAACAAGTTACATAGTTTGTTCAACAGGTCGTTCTGGAAGTACTCTTTTATGTAGAACATTGGAACACTTAAAATGCTGTGGCAATCCAGAGGAATATTTTCACCATAAAAGAATAAAAGGGTTAAAATTAAAGGATAATCCAGAAAATTTTATTAATTATTGCAATAAAATTCTTCAAGAAGGATTAACTAGTAATGGGGTGTTTGGCATAAAATTACATTACTGGCAAATGTATGATTTGATTAAAATGGCAAAAGGTAGTGGTTTATTCAAAGAGAAAGAAGATCTAAATATACTTAATGCTATTTTTCCCGATTTGAAATTTATATATATTAAAAGAGAAGATATAATAGCACAAGCTGTCTCTACAACAATTGCACTTCAAACAGGTGTTTGGCAGGTAAGAAATGAGAATCAAAATCAAGAAGGAATTAAAACTCAAACAAAATCTACTTCAAATAAATCATTTATCAAGTTTCAGCCTCTCAAAATTTATTCTTGGGAAGAAAAATTTAAAGATCAGAACCAACGTTGGCTAAGGTTTTTTGAAGAAAATAATATAAAATATTATCCACTTACATATGAAATATTAATTAATAGTTTTGAAACAGAAATAGAAAATATTATTAACTTTTTAGATATTGAACAAAATCTGATCCACAACAAAATAGAAAAACAAAATAAGCGTCAATCTAATGAAATAAATCAAAGATTTATTCGTAATTATAAGATGTTACCAAAGCTATTGCTGAAAGTTGTTAATAAAGTTGTCAATGCCTGAAAATCTTCAATTTAAAAGATTAGATTTAGATTAAGAATTTCAATTTCAAGACTAAAAAAATTGCTATTTATCCTATAGCTATTAGTATTTTACTAATAGCTATTAATATTAAAGTTTACTCCTAACAAAAATAACAGTAGTATTTACATTTTTAGCAATAGATTCAGGTATGTTACCATGAATAGCATGATTTAATAAACCTTCGCGACTTGTTCCCATCAAAACTAAATCGCAAACATTAGAATTAACTAAATGAATAATAGCATCAGAAACAGAATAAGAGCGAATAGAAATAGATTTAATTGGTAAATTTACTAAATCTTTAAGTAAATTAGATGCTCTCTCAAGTTCTTCTGTATCCGGTTTTGTTTGTGAAGGATTTGCAACTTTACATAACCATAACTCTGGATTATTTCGTATATTATATAAAGTAGTAAGACAAGGAATCAATGTAATTGCCTCTTGAACGTTAGGGCCTCCTCCCATAGGAATAATCCAACGAGTTTTTTGAGAAACATTATGTGGATAACCATGATTTTCCTTTCCAAATTTAACTAAAATAAGTTTGCACTTAGCCTGATTAATTAATCTATCTACAATGCTGCTAAAAATTGCCTCCTGATTAGAAGTGCTACCTTTCCAACCCATTAATAAAATATCTATATGACGTTCTTCAATAGCTTCTAAAATAGCATTCACGGGATCGTGCCCTACACGAATTTGTGTATTAATAAGAACTTTAAATCTTCTTCCAAATCTTTCTATCTTACCCATTAAATCACGACTTTGACTATCATTGACAATGGTTTCATTAGGAAATTTATGTTTAGGTATCTGAATCACTTGCAGACAATCTAACTCATATTGATAATCTCGTGCCATGGTAGCAGCTATTTTCAGTAATCTTTCATAATTATCAGGATTAGACAAAGGAACTAAAATTCTTCCCTTTCCTAAAGCAGGCGATCGAGTTTGATAGATAACATAAGAAGGAACACCTTTAGAAGGAGATTTAGTAAAACCGCTAATATGTTTAACTTCAGCCTTAATGATATCAGTACGAGTAATAATCCCCACCAACTTACTCCCTTCCGTTACAGGTAAGCGAGAAAGCTTATAGCGACTTAGTAGATAAAGAACATCTCCCAAAGAAGTATCAGGATTCACCGTAATGGGTCGAGGAGTCATCATTTTCTTTAAAAGAGTATCCCCTGGAATATTATTTAAGTTAGCTAAATCCGACTTAGTAATAATTCCAACTAATTTTCTATCCTCTAGAACTGGAAAGCCACGATGGGGAGAACTAGCTATTTTATTCATAACCAGATCTAAAGTTAGATTACTAGATAAAAATTCTACATTAGATTCCATTACATCAGCGGCTTTTAATCTTTCCAATAAATGAATATTAGCACTATTTTCTTGAATTACAATGCCACTCACTTTTAAAAGATGTTGATAAATAGATCCAGGAAAGAAAGTTTCTGCTACCAAATAAGTAACAGCACAAGTAATCATTAGAGGAAGAACAATATTAAAATCTCCAGTTATTTCAAAAATAATCACAATAGCTGTGACAGGAACCCGCACCACCGCCGTAAAAAATGCCCCCATTCCGGCATAAGCATAAGTATTTGACAGGATATCATTCCATAAATTCCCTTCAGCCGTGCCAACTAAATAACCTAAAGCTGCTCCTAAAACTAATGCAGGAGCAAATAAACCTCCCGGAGCACCAGAACCTGCTGTGATAATAGTTAGAAGAAAATAAATAAAAAATGCAAAAGCAGTGGTTTGCCAATTTAACTCACCTGCTAATAAAAATTCACGCAATCCCGGATTATCTCTAAATACAGGAGGCAAAAACGCAATAATTGTTCCAGAGATTAAGCCAGAAAGTCCAATTTGCCAAGCCAATTGAATTCGTAAACTACGATAAATCCTGCCACTCCACAAAATACCTCGATTAAATAACCCTCCTAAAATCCCTGCAAAAATTCCTAGAATGATATAGAAAGGAATTTCAGAAGTTAAGAAAGTATTTCGAGGTAAATCTAAGATGGTGGATAAATTAAGATCATTAGACCCGAAAATCCGATAAACAACAGCACCAGTAAAAGAAGCAATAATGGCTGTTTCCAGTGTCAAGTCAGAGATGTCTCGCATCAACTCTTCCACCACAAACAAGACACCAGCAATAGGAGTATTGAAACCAGCGGCTAAACCAGCCGCAGCACCCGCAGCAATCATTTGACGACGATGCTGTGGAGAAGTTGGAACCCAATTACTTAGTTGTGCCGCTAAAGCGGCCCCAATATGTACCGTAGGCCCGCGTCGGCCCAGAGTTAACCCGGCTCCTAAAATTAAAATTGTACCTATTGACTTAATTACAGCAACAGATAAAGATAAAGGAGTAGGAATACGAGCTAAAGCTGCTTTTACCCTAGGAATTCCTCCACCTGATGCAGCGGGAGCGAAGGTTTCGATTAACCATCCTGCGACTATCCCTAGAGTTAATCCTCCTACAGGTAAGACAATTTTTGCTCCATAATAATTTGCTGCTTGAATTCGCCATCCTTCTAACCAACTAATTCCCTCTTTGAGAAATAAAGCTGCTAAAGCTGAGAAAATCCCAATAATACAAGCTTCTGCTAAAGCATATCTCGTGTTGATAGAATCTCTGGCAAAATATTTAGATTTCAACCAACTATAAAGTTGTTTGAGGATTTTCATTATTTTTTTTAATGTAAAAGCATTTGAGGTAGTTGATCTATAATTCTTACAAATGCTGTTCTGTCTTCCAAGCCTTTAGCTAGGATTAATGCTCCTTGAATTTGAATAATTGCATTTTCTGCTTTTTCTTGGGCGTATTTTTCTGGGATTCCTGTTTCTTTAAGAACTCCTACGATAGCTTCTATCCAAATATTAAGAATTTGTTTCATTTGGCTACCAAATAATTCTGATCCTTCTCCATGAACAAATGCTGCTAATAGACAGGTTTCTTCCCCTCCATGATAAAATTCGTTAATAGTATTACTCATAGCTTTAAGTCGATCGATTGGTTTTCCTCGAGATTGTAAAGGGGGTAAAACAGAGTTATTAAGCCATTGATTAGCATATTCTAATGTAGCAGCAGCCATTTCCTCTTTCCCCTTAGGAAAATAATGATAAAGGCTCGATCTAACTAATCCTGTTGCTTCTGACAATCTCGATAAAGTTGAACCTTCATAGCCATATTTCCTAAATACTTTAAACAGTTTAGCGATAGTTTTTTCTTTTGACATTGAACCTCTTGCAAAGTGCTCTCATCGTTATAAATTAAGGATTTTTTTTCAGTATTTTCACCATTGACAATCTTTAGCCAAAAGTCTAAGTATACCGAATTTCCATTATAACAATATTAATTGTTACTAGATTCTATAGAATACCGAAAATATAGGTAAGTTTTTTTTGGGGAACAGGAAATACGTAGTTATTTTCTTTATTAACAGTTTTTAACCGTATTTACTCGTAGTTGTTATGTTTTCTTAATATCTTTGTAATTGTTATCTTTTTTATATCTTTAAAGCTGGTGATAGGATTTGAACCCACGACCAGCTGATTACAAATCAGCCGCTCTACCAACTGAGCTACACCAGCGAGTGTTTTTTATTCACTTTTACTAAGGTAGCAAATCTTATTGGTTTTGTCAAGTCAATTTTCAAAATTTTCCAAAAATTTTTTGACTCGGATTTGCTTTATCTCTATCTATGAACAATCTAGTTGTTTCCATAACAACATATACTCAAGTATTTTACAGTTTATCTTGCCGGTATCAAACTATAGAACAGAATTGAATCCCCAAAGAAGATTTATCAACTCCAATCGCCTTAGCCGAGGAGAAAAGCTCAAATTTTTACTTTGTTTTATACCAAATTTTTTTCAATCACCCAACGAGCTAACTCTGTCCGATTTTTTAAATTAGTTTTGTTAAGCATATTGGAAACATGACTTTCTATCGTTCTCTGAGAAACATTTAGTTTGTTAGCTATATCCCGATTAGCCATTCCAATTGCCACTAAGCTAACTACTTTCAATTCAGTTGGTGTCAACTCTACATTGCTGGGCACTTGAATTGTGGATGATTTTTCTAACTGATTACTTTGATGCCCTCTTAAACGAGATGCTTGTTTGAGGGAAGATTCAACTTGTGCCACTAATTCTTCTGGCTCAAATGGTTTTACCATATAAACATCTGCACCTGTATTTAAACCTTTAACTCGATCTTGACTTTGACCTTTAGCCGAAAGAAAGAGAAACGGTATCCAACTAGTACGGGAATCTTCTCTTAATCTCGATAAGAAAGCATACCCATCCATCTCAGGCATCATTACATCACAAATTATCATATCTGGGAGAGCTTTTTCTAAAATTTCTAACCCTTCCCTTCCATTTTCTGCGGTTGTTACTTCATAGCCTCTGAATTCTAAATAATCTTTTACTAATAAAATTAGATTGGGATCGTCATCAATTAATAAGAGTTTTTTCTGATCTTTCTGAGAGTTTTCTTTCATTGGTAATAGTGAATATACTTAGATATTTTAAAGTTTTTTTATTATCAGTAAATTTACTGATACTTTAATTCTAACTGCTTTGTATTTTAACAAATATATTGGAAAATCTACGATAGCTTTGAGTATTCTTGATAATTGATTAAGAATTAATCACAGTAGAATATAGACAATAGTACCAGCTTTTATCTTTAGTATTGCCAACAATGTCTCTTCGCAAAAAGATTATCTCCTAATTTTATCATAAAACCTATGGCTTTTCTTCTTTCTTTGAACCCTTGATTTTAACTCTTTTTAAAATAAATAAAAAAAGTAAGATCACCAATAAATTTGGTATAATTATTATTTTCCAAACTCAAAACTTCATTTTAGATAAGCTTTACTATGCTAATACATTTTAATTTTTATTTCTTATATAAGTAATAAATAGAGGATATTTTTTTGATAATTCTAAAATATAGTTAATAATTTTCTTTGATTAACTTCTTTATGATCCTCTCTTAGTCTTAATTAAACCTTGCCATATATAAAAATTAACTTATGGATTCTGCTAATCTGCTAAAAAACGAGAATAACTAAGTTCATTAATATTATTCCATTGAATAACACCATCACGAAACTTCTTCCAATTCTCATAAACCTCCTTAAAAGTAGAATCTTTGCTAGCATTTTCCTCATAAAAATCAAAAGCAGCCTTTTGTGCCGCCTTCAAAATCTCAGGAGAATAACTCACCAATTTCGTCCCACCATTGACGATGGTCTCAAGAGCTGTAATATTTAAAGCATTATATTGAGCCAACATATTCAGATTAGCCTCCATAGCCGCCGTTTTCAAAACCTCCCGATACTCTTGAGGTAACTTTCCCCACTCAGATAAATTGATTTGGATTTCTAACGTAGGACCCGGTTCCCACCAACTAGGATAATAATAAAAAGAAGCAGCCTCATTTAACCCTAGCTGAAGATCATCATAAGGCCCAGCCCATTCAGCCGCATCAATGGCTCCTAGATTCAAAGCCAAGAAAATCTCACCACCAGGCAAAACTTGAACATTAACACCCAAACGAGATATCACTTGCCCACCAATGCCAGGAATCCTCATTTTCAAGCCTTTTAACTCACTTAACGATCGAACTTCTTGCTTAAACCAACCTCCCATTTGTGCTCCTGTATTACCAGCGGGGAAATTGATAATATTAAAATCAGCATAAATTTTGTGCATAGCCTCCAAACCCCCCCCGTGATATAACCAGGCATTTTGTTGAGAAGCAGTTAAACCAAAAGGTACACTAGTACCAAATCCTAGTGCAGGATTTTTCCCTACATAATAATAACTTGCCGTATGTCCACATTCTACGGTTCCGTTTTGCACTGCATCTAATACTTCTAATCCCGGTACAATTTCTCCTGCGGCATAGGGCTTGATTTTAAATTTGCCTCCAGTCATAGCATCAACCCGATCGCATACTGTTCTTGCACCACCAAATATAGTATCCAAAGATTCTGGCCAACTGGTTACCATTTTCCAATTAATCTTAGGAAGATCATTAGCAGTAGTATATTCAGTTTTATTGCCACCGCAGGCACCCACAATAGTTGCGGTAGTAGCACTAATAGCAGCATTTCCTAATAAATTTCTTCGTTTCATAAATTTATATTTTTATATATCTTTTGCTTTGAAAAAATAAAATTTTATTTTGATTGGATAGGATTACCAACTATAAACAATCTTGATGGTCAAAATTGAGTAAAATCTTTATTCCAAGTATTCAATTTTAATATTATTGAGAACAAATGCAGATCTTGAGGCTCAGTCTCTTAACAATTCTTATTTTAAAGCTAATTCCTTAAAATCTAAAAATTAACAATTGGTTACAATTTATTTACTTGAATATAATCTAAATCTTTAAGGAAAACATCCGAGTTTTTCGTCTTAATATGCAAAAAGGTAAAACAATATGAGTGGAGAAGAGAAAACTTGGGACATTTGGAATTTCCATATTAAGATTATTTTCATCTCAATAAATACCAAAAACCCTTTTATCATTAATTGCTAATCCCATTCTCCACCATTAACTTATTTACCTAATCTCAATACAGAGGTAAAAAATTGGTAAAAATTAAGCCATACGAGAATAATACTCAACAACCATCAGTTCATTAATTTGTAAAGCAACCCATTCCCGTTCAACCATTCCATTAACCTTACCAACCAAATTATCCTTATCAAATTCCAAATGACTTGGAAGAGAAGCCAAACCAGGATATTCCATATTTCTAACTACCAAATTCTTAGAAGACTCTCGATTTCTAACACCGATCACATCTCCAGGGCGACATTGATAACTAGGAATATCTACAACTCTACCATTAACAGTCAAATGCCCATGGGAAACCAATTGACGAGCACCAGGAATAGTCCCAGCCATACCTAAACGAAAAATGGTATTATCTAAACGCATTTCCAATAACTCAAGTAAGGCTTGACCAGTTGAACCAGACACACGACGAGCTTTGCGCACATAACGCACGAGTTGCTTTTCACTCACACCGTAGTTAAAGCGTAGTTTCTGTTTTTCTTCTAAACGGATTCCGTATTCAGATTTCTTTTTTCTTGCTTGGCCATGTTGCCCTGGGGGATATTTCCGACGTGGATTTTTCCGAGATAATCCTGGTAATTCTCCTAAACGACGTACTACCCTTAATCGGGGTCCTCTATATCTAGCCATTTATTAACTCTCCTAAATCTATGGTAAAATTAGCCCAAAAATACCATTATAACCTAAATTGATGACAAATAAAATTTTAATTTTGGGTGGTCAAGGAAGAATTGGTGCTAGTGTGGCACGGGATTTGGCTGCACATCATTCTGATTGTAAGATTACTATTACTGGGCGATCAAGAAATCTTAAACAATTGCCGGATTTGAATTTTTTTGAATTCTTGGCTTTGGATTTAGATGATATAAATACTTTACAAAAAGCTATTGCTGATTTCGATTTGGTAATTCATTGTGCAGGGCCTTTTGATTATCGAGATGGTAGGGTTTTGGAATTTTGTATTACTAATAAAGTTAATTATATTGATGTTAGCGATCGTCCTGGTTTTTATCAAAAAGCCGTTAAATATAGGGACAAAGCTAAAACTGCGGGGGTTACTGCTATTTTGAGTACAGGAGTTTTTCCCGGAATTTCTAATTGTATGGCACGGCTTGGGGTGGAAAAAATGGATAAGGCAAGTAAAATTCATCTTAGTTATTTAGTAGCAGGGAGTGGTGGTGCTGGGGTAACGGTAATGCGAACTACTTTTTTAGGTTTACGTTCGCCTTTTGAGGTTTGGATGGATGGTAAATGGCAAAAAGTTTTACCTTATAGCGCACGAGAAGTGGTTAAATTCCCTTCCCCTTATGGGAAATTGGGGGTATATTGGTTTGAAGTTGCCGAAACTTATACTTTAGCTAAGACTTTTGATGTGGATACTGTTGTTACTAAGTTTGGTTCTGTTCCTGATTTTTATAATTATCTTACCTGGTTTACTGCTAAATTTTTACCTGCTAGATTAATTCAAACTAATGAGGGAATTGAGTCTTTATCTAAGATAAGTTATCAGATGACCCAATTTACTGATAGATTTAGTGGTCTTGGTATCGCTATTAAAGCAGAAGTTACTGGCACAAAAGCTGGAAAAGAAATAAAACATTGTTCTAATTTTGTCCATGAGAATACTGCTATTGCGGCTGGTTGTGGTACTGGTAGTGTTGCTCAATTGCTTTTAGATGGTAAATTGAATAAACCGGGAGTTTGGGCCATCGAACAAATTTTGCCTAGTGATTTATTTGAGGCTGCTATGAAAAGCAGAGGAATTGAGATTAAATCTGAAGTCATTAAGAGATAAGATTGAAAATTATACTATCAATTAAATATCTGTTGTAGCATTTCTTCTCCCAGTTTTTGTTTTTCTTGAAAACATAGACTAATTTTTTCTTTAATCGATTCAGATTTTTCTAACAAAGCAGGTAATTTATTAATAATATCTTCCCCTTGAGAAATATTTAAAATAACTTCTTCTAATCCTGCATCAGAAAAAATACCATTAATTTTTTGTTCTTTAATTTGATTAATAACTGGAATAGGTAAACCACCACAAAACATAGAAAACATCAAAACGTGGAGACGATTACTAAAGACTATTGCGGCTTGAGAATACAAATTGTACATTGTAGTACTATCAATAATATCTTCAATTAAGATAACATCATAATTATTTGCATAGCGATTTCTTAAAGTTTGAGAAAATTTATAATCTGAATCCACTTGATAAGAAACTACGATTTTATATCCCCACTCCTTAGAGATTAAAGGCACTAAATTATCCAATACTTTTAGTAATTCATTTTCGTAATTAGAACTATCAAATTCTTTATATTGAACTCTAAGAGCTAATTTATAAAGTAATTATTAAGCAGCAAATCTTTTGAGCATTAAACGAATCATACAAATATAAATTATAGATTCACTGACTTCTGGTAATTTTTCATAATCTTTACTCAATCTTCTGTAGCGACCTAACCACCCAAATGTTCTTTCCACTACCCATCTTCGCGGCAACACTTGAAAACCTTTTTGATTTCTTTTCACCACATTTACTGATGAACCACATACTACCTTTACTCCATCAGAAAACCGTTTACCACTGTACCCACTATCAACCCAAAGGATATTTAAGTTAGATGAATCACAATATTTTTCCATTAATACTCCTACCGCACACCATCTTTCTTGGGCATTTGCTTCAGTTACGATTACTCCCATTAACAATCCTTGTGTATCAACTATGATATGACGTTTTCTACCTTTTACCTTTTTTCCACCATCATATCCATACACGGACCCCTTTTTTCCGTAGTTTTTACGGATTGACTATCAGCTATAGCTCCAGTCGGTAGGGGATCTTTTCCATCTAGTTCCCTAAGACTTCGCCTCAAAACTAGATTTATTTTCGCCCATACTTGTCGTTTTTGCCATTTTCTAAAATAAGAATAAACAGTAGAATAAGGAGGTAAATCATGTGGAATCATTGACCAAGCACAACCGGTTCTCATCACATAAAAAAGACCATTTAATATTTCTCTAATATCTACTGTTCTTGGGTGTCCACCGGTTTTTGCTGGTGGAATTAAAGGTTCAATTAATTCCCATTCAAGATCTGTTAAATCACTACTATAAGATTCTCTTTCCATTATATTTAATTGCTTGATATATTTTTTCTCTGTAAGTCTAAACCCTTTGTACGAGAGTATTTTTAGATTTTATTTTTTCTTTATAAATACGTTCTAAAACTAAATATAACATAATTATTATTATCATTTTTATTATGAAGAAATGCTAGCTCTTGATTAGCATTAGGCATTTGCATCAACCATTTTAAATCATCTTGAGGGTCTTTTTTTTTGCAAAAACCAAGCCATATCAGGAAAAAGTTTTACTTTAGAAATACCAATTTTCATGGCATATTCCTAAGAGATTGATTCTCTAACACTATAAAAATACATAGCATTAGATCTTAATTTTTCTGCTATTTCTAATCTTTTAGATAAAGATTCAATAGAAGTTCCCAAGCGACAAATTCTAACTTGAAGAAATCTCAAAAAATGATAATAGATTCCTGCTAATAACATTTTATTCCCTAGTTGGGCACTCTTCCCATAAAAATGTCCAGGTCGCAAAATTAAATAGATATTCAAATTTGGTTGAAATAGTACTTTGAATCCATATAGCCAAATCATTAAAGCAAAATTCATATTATAATTAGTTACTCTTTCTTCATCTTTCAAAATCTAATTCTTTACAGTACCATTCTGGAACATCTAAATCATTAACAATTATTTGACCTTGTTTTCTTAGTTTAGAGAATAATAATTTAGTTAAAATCAGATCTCCTAAGTTACCATAAGGAACACGCGCTTGACAAAATATAATGTTTGTTATCTTTTGATTCATCTATTTATATATTTTTTACCCTAATAATAGCAATCCAATGGTAATGAAGTTTTTATCGTTGAATAATCTTAGTTGATTTCAACTCTAGTATAATTTAGCACAAAAATCTCTTAAAGCTAATATAATCTAATGATATAATTTAATATAAATTATTGTTCTAATTTTGAAGCAGATTATTTTGAAGACGTTCCTTAGTTTTGAGATAAAATTGCCTTCAATGTGCTATGATAGACTTATGAAATATTTGCTTTAGAATAAACTAACCCTTTATTTTAGTTACTGAGCTAAATACAATTACAGGATTTACTAGCGCATATTTTAAATGTTTCTTTGTCTATATATTCTAGATTAGAAGCTTTAATACTAATAAATAATCTAATATTCATATAGTCTAAATTATTTTTAACAAAAGACTTATTAGATTTTTCAAGATATAAAATCACTATTTCTCCGTAAGGACTCTAAATATATAAATATATATAATATCTCTCTATTAAAATGAATAAAACAATATCATCCCCTTTATCTGAAATAAATAATATTTCCAGTTCTCTGGCAGATTATATAGGTCAAACTATGATTATTGCCTATAAAGAATCTACAGACTTGTTAGAAAGTACTTTGAATACAGAAAAATTAGCTTGTGAAGTATTGAGACAAGAACCTTTAAAGGAAACAAAAATTAACTATTCTCCCAGTTATCTATGTATGATGAATCATCGTAGAGGATGGGAAAAAACCATAGAGAAAGCTACTCCAAGTTTGATTGTGGAAGCAGATTTTGTTCCAGTAATTGGCATAGGAGAATTACCGATTCCCTTTAATCCTGAAGAGAAAAAACTTGGTATTGCTTGGCTTTACACTTGCGCTCCTCAAGTCTATTATGTTTCAGCGGAAGGTTATGCTACTGGTTATTCTACTTCCATGGTGGCTTACATTATTACTCCCGAAAGTGCTAAATCTCTCATTGATTTGTCTGATGAAATTATCCAAGAGTATGGAGAAACTAAGTATTCTACTTGGGATTCAGAAGTAGAAAATTTTCTGCGATCGCGAGGTTTCAAAAATTATCTTCCTTTTCGTAATTATGGGGAACATGGGGGAATTCCTAATCCAGAGCACAAAAAAAATGGATTAAGTACTACTCATCGAGCGGATATCTTGTATGGGAAATTGGCTTTTATGCCAGATTATGCAACTCAAAACAATTTTCCTAAATTACAAATAATTAGGGAAAGAATCCTAGGTCGTCTTAAAGGAATCGCCAGGTTATTAACTGGAAAATTCCTTCGTTTAAAGGTTTTAAAACAATCTTCTCTCCCTAAAAAATTGCTTAGTTTTGTTATTGGCAGACAATTAACTCTACTTTTGTGATTTATCTAACTTATATTTTTGGTTAATTTTTTTGATAATCCAGTTAAGAATTGCTCCCATAATGAGAATCGCTATGGCTGGGTTAAATAAAGGTTGCCACAGTTGATACCATAAGTCGAATCCTAAGTTTACTCCGATATAACGCCCAGTTACCCCAATGGCAAACCAGAAAAATCCGATAAATACAACGAATATATCGATTATTAATAAGGTATCTAGCCAGTTAATTAGTTTTTCTTTGATTTCCATTTGTTTATTTATTTCTTTCTTTTAGATTCTAAATGATAGCAGATTTTTTATGATACTAATTTTCCCTATCAAAAAATTTTCGATATCAAAAAATATTTAATATAAACTATCAATTACCAATAATATATTATTAGAACTCTTTACATTTTTATCTTTTTATGTCTTTTGAAATAGTCAATATAACTAAGACTGAATTACAATATGCTAAATCTAATGGGGAAGTTTACGGGGTAATTAAACGAGGAGGTAAAACACAATGTCCAGTTTATGTTGAACTAGGTAAAGAAAGGGATTATACACCTAAAGTTTCAGATGATCCTAATACCCAATACAAGTTTTTCTCTGGTTGTACTGTATTTTATGGAAAAACAGAAGAAGATTTAGCAGAAGGAATATACATCATGGTTTCTACAAATGTATCGGTAAAACTCTGTTTTTAACTTGAAAGAGGAATAATTGGTTTTCGTCTTGGTTTCATTTGTTTTGTTGCCAATTTATCTTTATTTTCTATTACGAAATCAACAATATCGGATTGTCTAATTTCTTTTGTAGTTCCATCTTTAAATTCTGCTGTCACAAATATTTCCTTATTTGGATCAATTGCTATATTTAAAATTTTAGGATTTTTTGATTTTTTATCACAAAAATTTTTATAAAAGTCTAC
>JANQIW010000030.1 GCA_028281945.1 Prochloraceae cyanobacterium PL24a_bin.78 | reverse complement strand
ATATAAATATAAAAAATATAGACTTTAAGATAATAATAAAAATAATAATATATATGTTGAAAAATAGTGATTTAAATTCCAAAAAAGTTATCCAAATTTTGTCAATCATTCTTGTTTCTAGCAATAAAAATCAACTATAAATTTATAACTTGGCCAAAAATGAGATAAGGTCTTTTTTTGGCACAAAAGGTTATACTTTACCAAGCATTATTTTGGAGAAAATTGGGTATGACAAAAACAAAAAAAGCTTTAATCACAGGTATTACAGGTCAAGATGGTTCCTATTTAGCTGAGTTTTTATTAGAGTCAGGTTATGAAGTTCATGGCATTATTCGTCGAACTTCAACTTTTAATACAGACAGAATCGATGATATTTACGTTGATCCTCACGATCGAGATGCTAAATTATTTCTTCATTATGGAGATTTATCAGACGGTACAACTTTACGTAAAATTTTGGAAGAAATTGAACCCAATGAAATCTATAATTTGGGGGCACAATCTCACGTCCGAGTTAGTTTTGATTGTCCTGAATATACAGTAGATGTAGTGGGAATGGGAAATCTCCGACTCTTAGAAGCTATTAGAGATTATCAAAAACGCACAGATAATGAAGTACGCTTTTATCAAGCAGGCTCATCAGAAATGTTTGGAAAAGTGCAAGAAGTGCCTCAAAAGGAAACAACTCCTTTTTATCCCAGAAGCCCCTATGCTTGTGCTAAAGTCTATGCTCATTGGCAAACCATTAACTACCGAGAATCTTATAATATGTTTGCTTGTAATGGCATTTTATTTAACCATGAAAGCCCTCGTCGAGGTGAGACTTTTGTAACCAGAAAGATTACACGAGCTATTGCTCGAATTGTGGCTGGCAAACAAAAGAAACTTTATTTAGGTAATCTCGATGCTAAACGGGATTGGGGCTATGCTAAGGACTATGTTAAAGCTATGTGGTTGATGTTACAGCAAGATCAACCAGATGATTATGTGGTAGCTACTGGTGAAACTCATTCTGTTAAGGAATTCCTTGAGCTTTCTTTTGAATACGTTAATCTCAAATGGCAAGATTATGTGGAATTTGATCCTCGTTATCTTCGCCCTACTGAGGTAGATTTATTGATTGGGGATCCTACTAAGACAAAAGAAAAGTTGGGTTGGGAACCTTCAGTGACTTTTAAAGAATTGGTTGCTTTGATGGTAGATGCGGATTTAGCTGCTTTGGGAATTTCTGGCCCTAATAATTCTGGAAACCAAGGTTTGGAAGATCGAGCTTATATTCGTAAAATTTAATTGGTAAGAATTTTTAAATATTTAGCTATTATTTAGGGTTTTAAATGCTTTCTTTAACTGATAAACGGATTTTAGTAACTGGTGGCGCGGGTTTCCTCGGAGGAGAGGTAATTGAGCAAATGGTTGCAGCTGGTGCCCAACAGGATAAGATTACTGTGCCACGATCGGCAGATTATGATCTTCGGATTCTGAGTAATTGCCAAAGGGTGGTGGAAAATCAAGATATTATTATTCACTTAGCAGCCCATGTGGGAGGTATTGGTTTAAATCGTGAAAAACCGGCTGAACTTTTTTACGATAATTTGATGATGGGCACACAATTAATTCATAGTGCTTATTTAGCTGGTGTAGAAAAATTTGTTTGTGTTGGCACTATTTGTGCTTATCCTAAATTTACTCCTGTGCCTTTCCGTGAGGATGATCTTTGGAATGGTTATCCAGAAGAAACTAATGCTCCTTATGGGATTGCGAAAAAGGCTCTTTTGGTTCAACTTCAAGCTTATCGAGCACAATATGATTTTAATGGTATCTATCTTTTACCGGTAAATTTATACGGGCCTAAAGATAATTTTGATCCCAGTAGTTCTCATGTTATTCCTGCTTTAATTAGGAAAGTTTATGAGGCTCAAAAAAGAGGAGATAAAAAGTTACCTGCTTGGGGCGATGGTAGCCCTACTCGTGAATTTTTATATTCTACTGATGCGGCGCGAGGTATTGTTATGGCTACTCAAAAATATGATTCTTCTGAGCCTGTTAATCTGGGTACTAATAATGAAATTTCTATTCGTAATTTGGTGGAATTAATTTGTGAATTAATGGATTTTGAAGGGGAAATTTTTTGGGAAACTGATAAGCCAAATGGGCAGCCTCGCCGCTGTTTAGATACTTCTCGTGCTCAAAATGAGTTCGGTTTTTCTGCTTTGACTGATTTTAAATCGGGCTTAAAAAATACGATTAATTGGTACCGTGAAAATGCTAATTAATTAGTTCTAAAAGAGGCTAGGAAAGTATGAGAAAATATTTTCCTTGGCTTTTCTCTTTTCTTTTAATTCCTAATTCTCCTATATGTTTCCATTCACCCCATTCTACTTATTCCATAATGAGGATTTCTATTATTTTTGATTAAAGATTCTCTTGATATTAGGTAGGAGAAGATAGGAAAAAAACTCCAAAATCAACAAAATATTGATTATCTTAAAGCTCAATTTTTCTTAATTATTATTGATGACTTATTAGCTATTTTCTATCTGTAAATTAATAGAAAAGATTCAATTATTTATGAGGATTTTTGATAACTATTTTGGTTTTCCAAAACTTGGTAATTCTTATTATTTCTTGGATTTTTACCGATGTATTTCCCATTATTTACACATAAATTAAAAAATTTTTCCCATATTATTCTATTTTTCCTAAGTTTTTCCACAGGTAATGACATTAAAATTAAGTCTCTACTCTTTAAATGGGAAATTTTTGAGCTTATAACTAGTTATACTGATACATACGGAGTTATATCATTTTTGTTTAATAGTGATAGATATGGATTATGGGTGGAATGGGAAGAATTGAAAGAAGGGTAAGAATGGGAAGAGTGGAAAGAGTGGGGAATTTTTAGTGTATATTCTTACTTCTTATTTGTTACTTTTTACTTAATTAAAGAATGAAAAGAATAAATTTTGATTAATTATCCTAGACTTAGGATTTTTAAAGTTTATCTTCTATTTTAGAAAATATCGATAAAATACAGTTTTTTACTTTTTTAATATCAATAATGAATCAACAAACTTCTAAAAAATTAGTTATACCACAACTGATTGTGGGTTTGGGTAACCCTGAATCTAGGTATGATGGCACTCGTCATAATATTGGCTTTGAAGCTGTTGATGCTTTGGCTAAGTCTTGGCAGGTTTCTTGGCAGGAAAATAAACGTTTTCAAGGGATGTTTGCTACCAAAACTCAAACTAATGGAGATAAAATTTATTTACTAAAACCTCTGACTTATATGAATCGATCTGGTCAATCCGTGCGTACGGTTGTTGATTGGTTTAAATTAGCTACTGATTCAGTGTTTGTTATTTACGATGAGATGGATTTACCTGTGGGAAGGTTGAGAATGCGCTTATCTGGTTCTGCTGGTGGGCATAATGGCATTAAATCGATTATTTCTTATTTGGGTGGGCAAAATTTCCCTCGTTTGCGGGTAGGAATTGGCAAGTCTCAAAATAAGGAGACTATTTCTCATGTTTTGGGCAAGTTTTCTCCTAATGAATTTAAGGTGATAAATGAAATTCTCCAGTTGGTTGTTGATGCTGTGGATTTAAGTCTCACTGATGGGGTGGAAAAATCTATGAGTTATTATAATAGTCGTAGTGTTAATCTTGAGAATTTATCTGGTGAAAAATGAATGAGACAATTTTGAAGAATCGTTATTCTCTGCAAAAGTTATTGGGAAGAAATACAGGCAGACGCACATTTTTAGCAGAAGATTTAATCACCAAAAAGCTGGTTGTTGTTAAAATCCTCTATTTTAATCAGGATTGGGATTGGGATGCTTTAAAGTTATTTGAGAGGGAAGCCCAAACTTTAAAGAGCATTTTTCATTTTAATATTCCTCGTTATTTGGATTTTTTCGAGTTTGAGGAAGATAATACTAAGGGTTTTGCTTTAGTGCAAACTTCTATCGAAGGGCAATCTTTACAGGAATGTATGGATTCTGGTCGTCATTTTAGCGATTTAGAAGTGAAAGAAATAGCTAAATCTCTTTTAACAATATTGAAATCTCTTCACGATCGAAATCCTCCCGTAATTCACAGAGATATCAAGCCGAGCAATATTTTGTTAAATAATCGCTCTGGTAATAGTGTAGGCAAT
>JANQIW010000047.1 GCA_028281945.1 Prochloraceae cyanobacterium PL24a_bin.78 | reverse complement strand
AATAAGAATTCTCAATAATTTATCTAAAAACAAATAGCAAACTATCCTCAAAACCCTCATTATATTAAGCTTTGAGCTGCGTCGTCACCCCTTCAGGCTTATAGCTTTATCCAAATTTTGTAGAGATAACTCGGAAATAGATACTTTGGGTTTTGTAGTCAAAATCTTCATCCTTAATAAAAGCTGATTACTTAACAAATTTACTGACTTTTTCTACAAGTTGAAAATATACTTCTATTTTAATCCTTTGCCTGAAATAATTATTATCCCAGATACAAAATATTGTAAAGTTGGGAAGAGGGGACTAGATTTCTGGGTTTCGTGGTATTAAGGATATCCTGATTTGCCATGATTGAGGAAGGAAGAGGATGAGAATTAGCTAAATCCTTTTCAAATCAACGCTTCTTGCCCTTTTCTATTAGCACACATGACTTGTCAAACAGTATTGGATGGTAAGGAAACGTTAGAAGAACTTAAAAACCAGTTCAAAATGTAGATAAAATCGAAGAAATATTCATCAATTACTCTAAAATCCAGTTGTATAGCAATAATTTTAAACTCATTCACCAACCCCTATCTACTTGATTGAGTATAAAATTATCTACAAATTGAACTACTTTGTTGCACAAAAAAGGGTAATACCAAGAAAGTCTTTATTAATGATAGAGTTAAAATTTCCTAATTTTAGGATAATTAAGAATAACTTTTTTTCCTTAATTTTAATATCAACAACTACTTCCCATTCCACCCATTCCTTGATTAAGTAATAAGTAATAAGTAATAAGATTACTAAATTCTTCCTTGTCTCCCTTGTCTCAAGAAACTCCCATTCTCCCCATTCTCCACGAAGATGTCTATCACAATTACGCGAAAAACAATATAAAACCTATCTCCCAAGTCATCCTTATTCCCCTTGTCTTCATTGTCTCCTCCCCACCTAATAACCCTACAGTTTTTTAAAGTCTATCATTATTGTAGAAATTTGATATCATAGAATGTTAATAACAGAATTTCACTTTGAATAATTCAAAAAAGAGTAAAATTAAGAACAGTTTATCTATTATAGAAAAAATATTAATTAATGGTAAAAATATTTATTAGTACAGGAGAAGTTTCTGGAGATTTGCAAGGGGGAATGCTAATTAATTCTCTCCAAACCATAGCAAAAGAAAAAGGAATAGAATTAGAAATATTGGCATTAGGAGGTGAAGCTATGGCAAAAGCCGGTGCTAAATTATTAGGAAATACTACCTCCATTGGTTCAGTAGGATTATTAGAATCTTTACCTTATGTGTTACCTACTTGGCAAATTCAACGTCAAGCTAAACAATATTTATTAGCCAATCCTCCCGATATTTTAATATTAATTGATTATCCAGGGCCTAATTTAGCTATTGGTAGTTATGTAAGAAAACATTTACCAGAAATTCCCATTATTTATTATATTGCTCCTCAAGATTGGGTTTGGTCTCCTCTACCACAAAATACCCGAAAAATGGTGGAGATTACTGATTTATTACTGGCAATTTTTCCAGAAGAAGCTAAGTATTTTCAAAAGCAAGGTTTAGCTGTAAAATGGGTTGGGCATCCTTTGTTGGATAGGATGAAATCTTCTTTAAAACGTCAAGAAAGTAGAGAAAATTTAGGAATTAAAGAGGAACAGCTATTAATTACTTTTTTACCTGCTTCTCGCAAACAAGAAATAAAATACCTCTTACCAATCATGTGTGAAGCTGCTAGTAAAATCAAAAAAAAATTACCAGATGTGAAGTTTTTGATACCTCTTTCTTTATCTCTTTATCGTCAAAATATTGAAGCTGCTATTAATAATTATAATTTGTCAGCAGAAATAGTAGAAGGGAAAACTTTAGAAGCTATTGCAGCATCAGATTTAGCTATTACCAAATCCGGTACTGTTAATTTAGAAATTGCTTTATTAAAGATACCACAAGTAGTTATTTACCGAGTTAATCCAATTACTATGTGGATAGCAAGAAAAATATTGAAATTTTCCATACCTTTTATGTCGCCTCCAAATTTAATTTTAATGAGAGAAATTGTGCCAGAATTATTACAAGAAAAGGCTACTTCGGATAGAATTTTTGATGAAGCAATGAATTTATTATTAAATCAGAAAAGACGGGAGGAAGTTATTTTAGATTATCAAGAAATGGAGGAAAATTTGGGTAAAGTAGGTGTTTGTCATCGCGCTGCTTTAGAAATAATTGAATTTATATATACTGACAAAAATACTAGTAGAAATAAGGATAATTAAAAAATATTTCAGCAAAAATATCTTGATTAGATTACAATTAAAAAGATAGTTTTTTATGTAAGATTAAAGATGAAATTAGAACTTGATTTTTATACTATAGGACAATGGTGTGGATATTTTGCCATATTCATGGTATTTTTTACCATCATAGGTTTTATTTTTAAATGGGGATTTAGATTTAGATTAGTAGGTGTTACCGCATTTATGATGGTACTAACTGGAGGTTTATTCACTCTTACTTTAGGTTTGTTTACGCCTACAGTAATTCCAGGAGCCGTTCGTTATTCTTTAGTTTATGATAATGGTGCTAATCAAGCTGTTATTAGTGTACCTTTAGATATTGATGAAGAAGCAATTGAACCAACTCTCATTCAAGCTGCTGAAAATTTATTTTCTCCTGGCAGAACAAGTGTTAATGAAGATGATAAATTAACTATTAGAATTCGCACTTTACTTCATCCTCAGCCCGGTATTACAAAACCTCTTTATCTCGGTGAAGTGAGGCGTTCTTTATCCCAAAGAGATGATGACAATATGGAAGTGAAATTATTTTCTGAGAATATTGCTCTTTTACCAGAAATAACTGAAGATAATTCGGAAGATTCTATCTAGAATTTTTGAGACCAAACTATGAAATAGTGGATATATAAGTAGATTTTTTATTTTACAATCCACTATTATTAAAATATTTATTCATCATCCAACTTTAGACGTTTCTTGAAAATTGCTTCTATTTCTTCATAAGACATTTGATCAGGAGGTGGGTATTTAATAGCATTAGGATTACGACGATTGATAAATAATTCTCGAATCGCTTCATCATCTTTAGGATGAGAAAGAATATATTTTTTTAATTCTTTACGCTCCATTTTGGTAAAATCAGGTTTGTTCATTTTCATTAAACTCCCAAGTTCCATTTTCATCAATAATAATTTCTAAACCTTCTTCTCTGCCAGCAATAATATAAATATATCTGTCTATTGGATCATATCTAAATAACCAAATTGGTTGTAAAAAATTAGATAATGATTGACAGATAAAAACAATAGCATTTTTTTGTTCATCAGTAGGCAATGATGGATAATCCTCTTTCTAATCATTTATCACAAGATTTATAGGTTAATTATCATTTATTAAAGGCTTGTCCAAAACCTTTTACAAATAAAATTCCTTGGGGAACAATTTTAAAGAGATTAAAATCACCTAGATTCCGAATAGTAGCAACTACTTCTCCAAAAGATTCCTCAAATCCATCAGCTAATTTCTCCCATTCATCACTCGATCGATCAATTAAACTAGCAGTACAATCAACAATCAAACGCTTACGGGCAAACATTTGTAGAGTTTTACTCTCATCTTCAATGAACAATAAACTAACCTTGCCAGTATCTTTTAAATGCTTAGTATGAGCCGCTAAATCACTGACAAAAATATAGATATTATTACTCTCATCCATGATAAAAGGAGCATAGCTACCATAAGGATTGGCATCTTGACTCACTGTAGCTAAAACCACAGTCTGAAATTCTTTACAAAATTCTACATAAGGATTGAGAGGATTTTCTAATTGATTAACCATAAATACTCCTTTAAAATCAGTTAAACTTTAGTTCGATCAGTCAATATTTCATAGCCATCTTGAGTAACTAAAACTGTATGCTCGAATTGCGCAGACAGATTATTATCTACTGTTACCACCGTCCAACGATCTCTCAATGTCTTAGTATGCTTCGATCCTACATTAATAATTGGTTCAATTGCCAAAGTCATACCAGATCGCAATTTCACATTAGGTAACTGATTGGTACGGAAATTAAACACCGCAGGCTCTTCATGGAGATTTCTGCCCACACCATGACCTGTAAAATTCTCTACTACACTATAATTTTTAGACTTTGCATAATCCTCGATCGCCCCAGCAATATCCAATAAATAAGCACCTGCTTTCACTTGTTCAATGCCTTTATACAAAGCCTTTTCTGCCGCTTCAATCAAATCTTCAGCTTCTTTAGAAACATTACCCACTGCAATAGTAATGCAAGAATCTCCATGATAACCATCATGATAGGCACCAGTATCAACCTTCAAAACATCCCCAGTGCGAATCACCTTTTTAGGACTAGGAATGCCATGAACTACTTCATGATTAATACTGGCACAAATTGAACCTGGAAAACCATAATAACCTTTAAAACTAGGAGTTGCTCCCATTTCCCGAATCCGCTTTTCGGCATAGGCATCTAAGTCACCAGTAGTCATTCCTGGTTGGACTATTTCAGAGATTTCCTTTAAAACCGTTGCTACTATTTTACTGGAAACTCGCATATATTCCACTTCTCTAGGGGATTTGATTTCGATTCCTCGACGATTTTTTTGAATACGAGGACCAGTACTTTTCTGATTTTTTTTAGGAGAAAAAAGTAATTCTTTTAATTTCTTCAAAATTATATCCTCAAATTTTTTACAAATACTTATTCAATAATAAGCCTAATCTTTCGTTGATTTCTGGTGTAATGCGATCTAAAGGAGTAATAATTGCATCTTTTAAAGCAGAATGAGATTTAGAACTAGGAAGATTAGCTGCTAAACGCCTGACTGTTTCTTGAATAACCTTTTGAGCATTAATAGCATTACGTTGGAGATTACCAACCACCATTTCTACAGATACACTATCATGTTCTGGATGCCAACAATCATAATCTGTCACTAAAGCTAAAGTTGCATAAGCGATTTCTGCTTCTCTAGCCAACTTAGCTTCTGGTAAATTAGTCATTCCGATTACAGTTGCACCCCAACTTCGATAAAGATTTGATTCTGCTTTAGTGGAAAAGGCAGGACCTTCCATACATAGATAAGTGCCTTTAGGATGTAAATCTACTTTATCTAAATTAAGACTTGCTACAGCATCTGCTAAAATTCCAGCTAAGTTAGGACAAATTGGTTCATCAAAAGTAATATGAGCGACAATACCTTTGCCAAAGAAAGAAGAAACTCGGTTTTTAGTGCGATCGATAAATTGATCAGGAATCACCATATCTAGGGGTTTTGCATTTTCTTGGAGGGATCCCACCGCCGAAGCTGAGATAATGTATTCCACTCCAAGCTTTTTCATAGCATAGATATTAGCACGAAAAGGCAATTCAGAGGGAAGTAGATGATGATATCGTCCATGACGTGCCAGAAATGCCACAGGTACACCTTCTAGAATACCACAAATCAATTTGTCTGATGGAGAGCCAAAAGGAGTATCTATTTCCATTTCTTGGATATCTTTAAGAGCTTCCATTTTATATAAACCGCTACCACCAATAATGCCGATTTTTGTTTTCATCATAGTTATTATTTTATTTATTTTACCAATCAGTATTTCTTTCTCTAACAAGTCTAATACCTTCCCAAGCAGGTATTTCTCCTTTTTGTCTTTCTTCTATTAGAACATAAGAAGCATAAAGATTCAAAATTTTCTCAACTTTTTTAGCATATTTCTGACTTAGATATTGATGATTATCTTCCTTGGGTTGCTTTGATAATAAACTTTTTCCAGAATATTTCTTGTATATACTAGATAGCCATTGCCAACAAATAGAAATCAATAGTAAATAATAGCGAAAAGATTGAAAATCTGAGTTTCCATTTAGATAACGAGCACAATTTAAAATTTTATAAATCTCACGAACTCGGGTTGAATTAAGTTCTAGAGCTAATTCTAAGGCGTATTCAAGTTCAGCATCCAGTTCATCAATGGTATCAAAATCTAGATCAATAGTGTATGATAGCACTAAATCTATATTACATAAACGTTCTAAACTACGAGTTAGAGAACGTGGTAAATCCTTTGCTAGTAAACGAGTAAAATCTTTAGTACGAGCAATTGCTAAATTCCGATTATTCGCAAGATAAAAAGCTAAATTCAAGTCATATGTTAATTCTCTACTTTTATTTGTAATATTTATTTTCTTGATTAATTGAAGATCTTGACATAGATCTTTTTCAAATACCATTTCTCTCTCAATTTCTAATGCTAATTCTTGAGTAATTTCTAATAAAAATTCACGATCTAAAATAATATTTTTTCTTATCTCTTCAGCTTTTTGACGAGTTTTATCTAAAATACGAATTAAACTTTTTGCCAAATCTGCTGCCAAATCCTTACTACGGGCTAGAGCATGAGCTAAAGCATGAGAGCGAACGATAGAGCCAGTAAGTTCGAGATTTCGAGCAGAAGTAAGTGCACGTTCGAGAATGAGAGTAATATTGATATCTATATCACTAATATAATTAAAAGCAAGAACTAAAGCCCAAATACAGTCAATTACACAAGAACGATCCAGAACCTCAGTTAAATTTCGTCGCCATAAAGGCCATAGATCGGGACTAACCCCAGATATTGTTAGATTTTCATCACTTTTACACCAATAACCGATTTGCACTTCAATCCCAGGATATTTTTGTGATTCACTCAAAGTTGGTAATCGATAATGAAATCCATTCCCAAGAGGATGTTGATTTAACCATTGACAAAATGCCTCAGCATCTTTGGCTCTAACGCCAGTCACTGGATTTTTAGAATTTCCAGGAGGGAATCGGTGATTGATCCAATGAAAAGGGTGACATTTTTGATTTAATTGAAGCTGACTATCGATAAACAATTGATATTCAGCACAAGAAATCAAATAAGTATCAATTTCAATATTGTCATCAATTGGTCGCCACTGCATTTACTTGCTACCTTATTTTTTTAGTCATTTTAATCGTCTTGATAACATTACTTGGGCTGCGAAGGAAGAAATTTCTGGATTGGCAGATTCTAAAGCTTCTTCCAACCATTGTTCTAGTCTAGTGCCCAACTGGGAATTTACCTCAAGGCATTCTTCTAAACAATCATATGCTAATGTCATGCTTAAAACAGTTCTTTTTTTCCAAGCAGCTAAAACTAAAAGAGTACTATCACTAATGGTAGAATATAATCTAATAGTTTCTGCCCACCAAGGATCACTAATATTTTCAACTAAAATTTGTTCTTTTTTGTTCTCTTTGATCTGCATTGCTGCTAGATATTCCTGAAAACATAGATGAGTAAATTGATATGTTTCGGATTTGGTTTGTACTAATAAGCCGCTAATTTGGTTGACATACTTGAGAAAATCCTCTGGTTTAATGGAGCCTCCTCCTATTGATACCAATGTTTTTTTGATAATTTTTTTTCCAATATTTGAATTAAATTTTGTTTGTTTATGAATCATTAATTGTAAGGCTAAAACTTGTAATACATATTGGATTTTTGCCCCATTAAGATTAAAATCATGACATAAACCTTTAGCTTTTTGTCGCTGTATTAATAGTAAATTGCAAATCTCACGATAAAGTATGACTCGGTTTTTGGGTAACCCACCATTAATTTGTTCAAAAGTTACCAAAGCAGTTAAGAGTAAAGGATTTAAAGTTATTGCAGAAAGAGACGGAGAATTTTTTATCCTTCTAATTAAATCTTTAGCTTTTTTCAACGCTTTGTTTTTTACCCAAGTATTTTCTTTCCTCGCTTGACGTAATATTTCATTTTCTAGATACCAAGAACGAATAAAATTTGCTATTTGATGAGAATTCCACGATTTTATTTCTAGAAAAATTCTCGCTTCTTTTAAAGGATTTATCTTATAAGAGTCAGGTCTTGAAGTTATAATAAAGATAGATTCACTATATATTTGCATTTGTTCATCTATCCATGATGTTAATAGTTCTTGGTCCTTTTGGTTAGGGATTTCATCTAATCCATCAAACATAACTAAACATTTGCCTTGATTTAGTCTTTCCTCAAACCATAGAGGTGGAATATCAATTTTGATGGTTGATTCTTTAGAACTAAATAATTTAACAATAATCTCTTCTAGAGAAGATGATGGATTGAGATCAATAATTTGATTTACTTGTAATAATATAGGTATAAGTTTTGGAGCTTTCGGATGCTTATCTCTATAAGTATTTCGGGCATAAGTCAAAGTCAAATGTTCTAAAAGCTTACTTTTTCCACTACCAGGACGTCCTAGAATTGCTATGCGACGATAAGCTGGTTCCAAGGGAATAGCCGCCAAAAAATCCCAGATACTGAGATTTTCTACAGAATCTGATGACTCTTGAATCATTTCCTCAGAAATTTGTTCTGGACTTTTCGGGCTTACAGATAGGCTGATAAAAATTTTATCTAAATCTAGAGTAAATGCCCCTGATGTTTTTAATCCCTGGGTGCGATAAGTGCTATAGGCATTAATTAAACTTTGATAATATTGATTTTGAAAGTTATTCCACATATATTATAGAAATTTATAGCGAATCCAAAACAGGAAGCTTTGATTTTTCCCTTGCTTACATGAGGAAATACTTAACCTCTAGGATTTAGTAAATTTGATGACAGGAACAAATATTTTAAGATTTAATCTATTAGTATTATTATATTCCCTCCTATCAATTCCATAGTAAGCAACTTTCTTATTTTTATTAATACCCAACTACCTTATTTCAACTAGCAAAGTTCTCAAATTATAAATTTAAATTTTTTCTAACTTGATCTAGCCTATTTAGGATTAAATGGTTGGGAGAAGATTTTCTGTTATTTTTAATCAATTATTATTTTATTAATTCTTTTTCAGAAATCCTACTACTTACTTAGTAACATTTTATCTTAGTATTTTATTTTTGCACTATAACAATGGGAAGAGCTATTCCTCTTAGTATTTTCATTATTAGTTTTAAATTTTTAGGTTTTTAACGATATATCTATATAATTAATTATCAATTATTAATCATTAATCATTAGCCAAAAACCAGTAGAAGTCATTCCCGAATCATCTGGTTGTATCAATAAAAAATGTAATCCTTTACTTTCTATTTTCCTTTTTTCATAGTTTTGAGCACTTTTTGCTACTTCTATATCTTCAAAAGTAAGAAAAATCCAACGATCAATTAAGCCACTTTCTAAAACTAATCCTCCAGATTTATTTATTTCAGTAGGAATATAATTTAAACTAGCAGGTTTTACCTTTTCTAACCAAGACGCTAATTCCATTGATTGTCTTCCACCATAGATAATTATTCCTGGGATTGAAGTAGTTGAAGCAATGCCTAAATTAATTGGTAAAAACTCTTGAGGAATATTTTTAATAGGAATAGGACGATGGAAAAAAACATCAATTCCATCAGCGGCAATACTAACAAAATGCCATTTTTCCCCCCAGATATTTTCTGGTAATGCTGACGGTGGAGGTTGTTGTAATTTGATCGGGTTATAATTGGCTTTACTAAAGCGTTTTTCTAATTCTTTTTTTAGAATATTAGTATGTCTGGTTGCTTCTACTTTAATGCCTAATTTCTCCCCAGCAACAGTTAATAAACTAAGGCATTCAGGGCGAAACACTTGGATTAAATCTGGTAAAGTTTCTGATGATTTCTCTGCTGCTGCTTCTTTTATTTTTTCAACTAACCAATCAGAATTAGCATTTTTTTGAAGACATTGATTATGATAAATAAAAGTCTTATTAGATTCACAAATAAGTAAATCCCAAACTATATTTTTTGATGATTGTTGTTGAATATGTCGATAAAAATCTACTTGCCAAATTCTCATTGTTACAAATGAATCCTGATTAATTAATTAATTGTTGTTTAATCCTAACTTGATCTGATTATAACAATAGAAAATAAAAACCTCCCCCATCTTAAATTTAATGAGAGAGGCTTTAATTTAGGGCTTGTTAACCATACATAAATTATTGATTTAATGATGGAAAATACCAAACCCCATAGAAATATAGTGAAATATCAGAAATTTCTCCTTAGAGCAAACTATCAAAGTTTAGAGAACAAAGTTGTTTGCATCATTGAAGCTAGCAGCATTAACATGATCACCATAGACATTCGCCAATAATGATTCCTCAAAATATCCATCAGTAGGACCATCAAAGCTGATTCTCACTCCATGTCCGTGATAATGGTCATAGATATCATCAAAACGAACAGAACCATCAGCTAGAGGATCATGTCCTGTATAACCTGCTTGTTCTAATACACCACTGATATCAATACGATCGTAACCTAATTCAAACTGAGTAATCTTATCTCCTTGGTGCCAGCGGCTGTCGATGACAAAATCATCCTTACCTCCACCACCGATAAGCCAATCATAACCATCGCCACTGTAGAAAATTTCATCATCATCAGTTCCTACAAGGTAATCATCACGGTTGAAAATTTTATCTCCATCATTATCTCTTTCAAAGTCACCATCATTATCTCTGTCAAAGTCACCATCATCATCGTCATCATCTCTTTCAAAGTCACGATCGTCATCATCGTCATCTCTGTCAAAGTCACGATCATCATCATCACGATCGTCATCATCGTCGTCATCATCATCATCATCATCATCGTCATCTCTGTCAAAGTCACGATCATCATCGTCATCATCGTCATCGTCATCTCTGTCAAAGTCACGATCATCATCGTCATCATCATCTC
>JANQIW010000019.1 GCA_028281945.1 Prochloraceae cyanobacterium PL24a_bin.78 | reverse complement strand
TTTGAATTTGATTAGTCATAAATTATGGGATCTCCTTGTGGTTTAATTTATTAGTATTAGTTTTTAAAGAGAAGGTGAAATTAATAGCTTTTAAACTCTTTTAAACTGTCTTCTCTCAAAATTTGATTGATTGAAAGATTACAAATCTATTGAAATTTCTTACTAGCATTATCAAAGGCTGTATTTAATTCATTCCAAGCTTTTTCAAAACCAGTTTGGATATTATTCCAAGCATCTTCCGTTGAGTTTTTAAGCTCTTCAAATTTAGATTCAACTGCATCTCTTTTGGCATACAATTCTTCTAGCTGACTATGATATTCTGCTGAAGCATCAGCTTTGGCTTGGTTAGCTTTTGCTTTCATCTCATCAATTTGAGCGTTGATTTTATCAATTTGAGCTTTTACTTTTTCTTGGTAAGCTTGTTTAGTTTCTGATTGATTTTGGATATTCATAAAGTTTTTTTCTCCTTGTATTTTTTGTTTTTAATTAAAATTAATTGTTTGATTTTTTCAAAAATTTGGAATAGTTTCTCTGGAAGTCTAGCTAACTCTAAAGGCAATAAAGATTAATGCGGTAACGAATAAGAGTGCGATTCCTCCTGCTATTAGATATTTACGTTGTTTCTCTTCAGAGGGATACTCTTGCTTACTCATTTCTGGAGTCACAGGATAATTATTGATTAATCCTTCTCTACTTACTGTGTAACCTTCAGTAGAGTATTCTTCGTTGGATGGTTTAACCGCTTCTGGAATTTCTCCTCCTACTCTTTCTTGACGAGAGGCTACTTCTGCTGGAATTAATTCGCTACCGTCGCTGTATTTCTGTTTTTCTTGATTATTTTTTTCTTGTTGCATAGATATCTTTTTATTTGTTTTTTGATTTCGTTGATACTAATCTAACAAATAATTTTTTTGTTGTCAAGTTCTTCTATTATTTTTTCTTCAAAAAATAATAATAAAAAGGTTTTTAATAATTATTTACTTATTTATTTTATTTTGCTAAACTATTTTAGCATATTTTTAACGCAAGAAAAAATCAAAATTAGAAATAACCGAAGATTTTTTAGATAAATCAAGGAATATGATGGAAAAAATCAATGGAGCAAAGTAATGGGATTTTATTTCGGTTTCACCTACAGTATTCTTTCCTAATAAATCTTGAATTTGAAGAGTAGAACCTAAATAGAGAGGGCTTTTCAAGCATTTAGGAAAAAATAATGAAATTGGTTATTTTTGTTACGGAATACCCGACAAAAGTAAACCTTCTTATAGCATCGGTGGAAATCAACACTGTGGAAGGTTTTAGAGAATTTCTCAAAAATATTAATAGAATGAAGGGATTTTAAAGAGTATTTTATTTGAAAAATAATAATAGAGTTAAAACTTGATTTAATTGTGGGGTAGAGCTTATTAAATTTAGCTTTTTGTCCTTTTGATAATATAAACTATCTCTTCTAATATTATTGGAAAATTGTTAAAGATGAATTAAAAAAAGTAGTAGAGTTAACCATTGTATTTTGTCTTGGTTAAAAAGTCTCTAATTACTTTCTAAACTATGATTTAGCTTTAAATTTTCTATATTTTTTTGACAAAATCTCTTTCAGTTTTAAATACAAACCATTTTCACTAAAGAAGAGAATTAACCAATCCCTATGATGCTAAATCTGGGAAAACATCTCTCACAGCCGGATGAACAATTTGATGATTTTTGACATTTAACCCCTTAGCCAAAGCCTGATCCATTTCTAAGGCTTTTAAGCCATGATTAGCTAACTTCACTACATAGGGCAAAGTACTGTTATTTAAGGCTTGTGTCGCCGTCCAGGGAACTGCACCGGGCATATTGGGTACTCCAAAATGAATTACGCCTTCTTCTACATAAGTAGGGTTGCTGTGGGATGTGGGGCGCAAGGTTTCGATACAACCCCCTTGATCTACCGCTACATCAATTATTACCGAACCAGGGCGCATTTTTTTGACAAAATCCCGAGATACTAAAATGGGTGCTCTTTTACCAATAACTAATACGGCACCTATTAGCAAATCCGCCTCTGGAATAACTCTTTCAATTTGATAGGAATTACTGTAAAGTAACTCTACCCTCGAACCAAATAAACTCTCTAAGTAACCTAATCGATCGACATTTATATCAAGGATTTGGACTTTAGCACCCATACCGATGGCAATTTTAGCAGCTTCAGTGCCCACCACACCTCCACCTAAAATCACCACTTGTCCTGGTGTAACTCCGGGTATGCCTCCTAATAATACACCTCTTCCTCCTTTTTGTTTTTCTAAATATGTCGCTCCAAATTGCACAGAAAGTCGCCCAGCAATAATGCTCATGGGATTTAATAAAGGGAGTTTGCCGTTGTTTAACTCTACGGTTTCATAGGCGATGGCATTTACCCCAGATTTGATTAAATGTTCTGTTAAAGCTCGATCGGCTGCTAAATGAAGATATGTAAAGAGGATTTGCCCAGATTTGATATACTGGTATTCACTAGGCAAAGGTTCTTTTACCTTGATAATGGTTTCTTGACTCCATGCTTCCTCACAAGAGACAATTTTCGCCCCTGCGGCTAGATAATCAGAATCCTCAAAACCTGCACCAATACCGGCTGATGTTTCTACAAAACATTGGTGTTTTTGATCTGATAAGACTCTAACGCTGCTGGGAGTTAAACCAACCCGAAATTCTTGATCTTTAATTTCTTTGGGAATACCGATTTCCATCTTAAATCTCTCTATAATCTCTTGATAAAATTACTTTAAAAATATCTTAGAAAACTCTGTTATGGAAAAACGTACTTTAGGCAACTCAAATCTGGAAATTACACCTATTATTATGGGCACTTGGCAAGCTGGTAAAAAAATGTGGGTGGGTATTGAAGATACTGAAACTGTTAAAGGGATTCGATCGGCTTTTGAGGCGGGTATTACTACTGTAGATACGGCTGAAGTCTATGGGGATGGCTACTCGGAAAGAATCGTCGCTCAAGCTTTATCTGATGTTCGTAGTGAATGTATTTATGCTACAAAGGTTTTTGCTAATCATCTCAAATATGATCAAGTTATTGAGGCTTGTAATCGATCTCTGAAAAATCTCCAAACTGATTATATAGATTTATACCAAATTCACTGGCCTAGTGGTTCTTTTAAGAGCGAAATTGTTCCTATTGAAGAGACTATGAATGCTCTTAATCATCTCAAAAAACAGGGCAAAATTCGAGCTATTGGGGTATCAAATTTTTCTCGGAGTCAGTTAGCCGAAGCTTGTCAATATGGCCAAATCGATAGTTTACAACCTCCTTATTCTCTTTTCTGGCGCAAGGTGGAAAATGATGCTATGCCCTATTGTCTTGAAAATAATATCTCCATCATTGCCTATTCTCCTTTGGCACAAGGTTTACTCACTGGTAAGTTTAAAGGTGATCATAAATTTGCAGAAGGTGATCATCGATCGAAAAATGAATTATTTAAACCGGAAAATTTTAAAAATGTTCAAGCTGCGATAGAAAAACTTATACCCATCGCAACTCGTCATAATTGTACTTTAGCCCAATTGTCTTTAGCTTGGTTAATCGCTCAACCCATGACTAATGCTATTGCCGGGGCGCGCAATGAGAAACAATCCACTAATAACGCCAAAGCTGTTGAAGTGAATTTATCTCCTGCTGAAATTGAAGAAATCGATGGAATTGGGCGCATTGTAACTGATAATCTTGATGATAATCCTGTTATGTGGAACTTTAATTCGTGAAGTATTTTTTCTTATCTAATGGTTGGAATATCGGTAGAGTTTGGGAGTTTGGGGGACTTTGGAATGAAAATTCCAGAGGTAGAGGCCCTATCATTAAACGTCTGAATCTGGGAATTGTTGAATCTTCTGAGGTTTTATGGCTTTATCAAGTGGAAGATGATGTTTTGATGGTGGAGGTTAAGCCTATTTCTAATGATTCTTCTAATTCTAGTATCGGGCAAGTTGTGCTTAAACGTTTAATTTCTGCTGAAGATGCTATGGATGTTTTGGCTTCGGCTGAAGGGGTAGTTAATCAATCTCTCAATTCTTCTATCAATCCTTCTATCAATCCTTCTACCAATCAATAGGTACAATCTCTCAAGGAAAATTTGGGTTAAAATAGAGTATCAGACATTAGTAAATCGTTGGTAATATTTTTATGACTTCTGTTATAGCTGTAGATAAGCAAAAATTGGAAAATCCTCCTCTAGAATTACATTTTTTAGGCGATCGGGTTTTACGTCAACAGGCTAAACGTATCTCTAAAGTGGATGATAGTGTACGCAATCTTGCTAAGGAAATGCTACAAACTATGTATAGTTCTAATGGTATTGGTTTGGCTGCCCCACAAGTTGCTATTAATAAACAGTTAATCGTGATTGATTGTCAGCCGGATGAGCCTGCTAATCCTCCTCTTATTTTAATTAATCCTCAAATTAAAGCTTATAGTTCTGATATGTGTCACTCTGAAGAAGGTTGCCTTAGTATTCCGGGTGTATATATTGATGTGGTTCGTCCTAGTTCTATTGAAGTTGCTTATAAGGATGAAAATGGTCGTCCCCGCAAGTTAAAAGCTTCTGGCCTTTTGTCTCGCGCGATTCAACATGAAATGGATCACCTTCATGGGGTTTTATTTGTCGATCGGGTGGATAATGAATTAATCTTGACGGAAGAGTTGAAAAAGCAAGGTTTTTCTAGAAGTGCTGTAAAATCTATTAAGGATTAATGTTTAAGTATTTACGAAATACTGATTAAATATTTACTAAGTATTCACTTTTTTCACTATTATTGGAGGATTTTAAATGTTAACACCTAAAAGTGGTGTGTTTTTATTAGGTTCTTGTATCTGTGCTATTGCTTCTGTTGGTTCTATTTTTGAGCTTTCTTCTGGAAATCCTGAGTTAGGTGGGTTGGTTACGGGCATTATTCTTGCGGCGACTATTCCTTTAACTGGTGTTTTATTTGTGGCTGCTGTGGCTGATGCTAGGGCAAATCAAAAGTAATTCCATGGTAATTTGGGGCGTTTTTTCTTCGCCCTAATGTTTTATGGAGAATGGGAGATGGTGTTTTGAGAAAGGTTGATGGTGGTGATGAGAATGGGAGGAATGGGGAGGATTATTAATGATATAGAGTTTTTTATCTATATTTGTTTTTAATTTTTGATATTAGAAGTAAGAAGTAAGAATTAATAAATAGTAAATTTTCAATAATATAATAAATAGTAAGTATAATTAACTAACATTAATAAGCAATAATTGGTTATCATTAATATAGAAGTTGAGATTTAGGGGCATAATTAATGATGGATGAATCACAAATCGTTAAATTGGCTTTTGAAGGGGTAATTAAAGCAGCTGGGGGAAAGTTAACTGAAGCGGCAATTGAGAAGGCAAAACAACTTTGGCAGAAATTTAGGGCTAAATTTGCTGGAAATCAAATGGTGGAAGATGCCATGAATGATGCTGAAAAGGCCCAATCTATGGAAAAGGATGATGAAGATTTATTGGTTTCTTCTTTGAAACATGCCATGAAAAACGATCGTCAATTTGCAGAAGAAATTCAAAATCTCGCTAGACAAATAAATCAAGAGATCAATTCTAATTCTCAAAATAGCAATACTTTTAATTCTAAAGCCAGGGATAATGTTAACTTCTTTAATAATCAAGGTACAAATATCGAACAGACAATTGATTTTAGTAGGGGGAAAACGGAAAAAAAGTAATAAGCGACAATCGAATAAACTTATCCATTTTTAATCCTTTTGCCAAAAGCTATGTAGAAGAAGATTTAGTAATAAGAAAAAGACTTTTAAAAAGGCTTAATGATGAGATTTCTGAGCTTATATACGATTCTTTACATGAATCAATTAAAATTGATTTAGAAATAGAAGAAAAATTAAAGTTAGTTGGTCGTCCACAATTAGAAAGAATACCTGAAGATTCTCCCCAAAACCATGATTTTAATCTTCTGAATCGCGAATATAAGCCCCTTCAAACTAAAACCAATATTTCTATACCACTCCAACCGAATCAAAAGATTGTAGAATTTTTGGAACGTGAAGATGTTGCTTATAAATTATTAATTTTGGGTGAGCCTGGTAGTGGGAAAACAACTGAACTGATCACTTTAGCTAAAGACTTACATCAAAAAGCAATAGAGAATGAAAGCTATCCAATTCCAGTAATTTTAGAGTTATCTACCTGGAAAGTAGATTTAGAATTTGATCTTTGGTTAGTAGAGCAACTATTTAAAAATTATGAAATCTCTAAAAAACGAGCCAAAAGATGGTTAAAAAATCAAAAATTTATTCTGTTACTAGATGGTTTGGATGAATTGGGTTTAAAAGTTATGGATAAATGTATTGAAGCCATCAATAAATTTTTACCTAAAAAATACCCACCGGGAATAGTCGTATGTTGTCGCCGAGAGGAATATGAAAAAGCTACAGTACAACTTAATAAATTAAAAGGAGCTATTTACTTAAAAGAGTTAGAAAATGAGCAAATTTATGAATATATTGACTATTTAAATCGTTCTAGCCTTGCTGAAAACCTGAAAAAAAATTCAGAATTATTAGAATTAGCACGTAAGCCTTTGTTCCTGAATATGTTAACAGTTGTCTATCAAGGAAAACCAATCAGAAATTATCAAGAACTTTTTAGTGCTTATATTACAACACAAGTTCACGATCCTAAAAATCAAGGCATATATCCACCTTGTAAAAATCCAAGTCCAGAAAAAACTTTATCTTATCTAATTTGGCTTGCTAGACAACTCGAAAAAATTAAGGAAACAGATTTCTTGATTGAGAAAATTCAACTTACTTGGTTAGAATCTACTTATAAAAAACGTATTTATCAAATTATTGTGGGGCTGATATATGGGCTGATATATTTGCCGATAGTGGGACTGATAGCGGGGCTAATTGGAGGGCTAATTAGAGGACTGATATGTGGGCTAATTGGAGGGCTAATTGGAGGGCTAATTAGAGGACTGATATATGGGCTGATTTACCGTGGTAAGGAAAATATACAAGCTGCCGAAAAACTGAGGTTTTCCCTAAAAAAATTTCTAAGTCAAGGACTAATTTGTGGGTTAATTGGAGGGCTGATTGGATGGCTGATTGGATGGGGGATTGGATGGGGGATTGGAGAGCTGATTCTTGGGCTGATTGCAGGACTGATTGTAGGGCTAATTTATGGGCTGATTGATGGGCTAGTTCCATTAGAAATAGAGATAAAAAAATATCCCAATCAAGGAATTTATGAATCTCTAAAAAATTATCTGAATGTGGGACTGATTGTAGGACTGATTTATGGGGTGATTCTGGGGCTGATTTATGGGGTGATTCTGGGGCTAATTGGAGGGATAGATAAAGGAGGAGGTGCTGTTATTCAACATTCAGTTTTGCGTATTATCCTTTTTTTCAATGAAGATATTCCTTGGGATTATGGTCGATTTCTAGAGCACGCCGCTAAACATAGATTCATTCAAAGAGTAGGTGGGCGTTATCGATTCATGCACGATTTATTACGAAAACACTTTGCCAAAATGCCATTGGATCTTGAGGAACTTAGGGAATTTTTAAGAGAAGATGAGGAATCATAGGATGGAAATCATTACACCAACTAGAAATAAAATTCATAAAATAAACCTAAATATAATATAGATTACATTAAAAATTTAAACCTCCATTTATTCTACAAAAAATCTCGAAACCATCTGGTAAATATTCTGTTATATTATCTAGTTCAACTTCAAAAATCAAATATTAGGCAGTAAATTATTAGATAAAAGCTGCTGGTGAGAGAGACATTTACTAATTAAAGAATCAATATTCTCCGAAGACAAACCCTGCCTATTGGCAAAAAAATCCACCCAAGTTTTACTAATAGCCTCAATATCCTCTGGAATATCAGCCAACTCCCAACCAGATAACCCTAAATAATCCATTAAATAAGTAACTTTAGGATCGTAACTAAGAGCAAAACAAGGGCATTTTTGTGCAGCAGCCAGAATCAAACTATGAAACCGCATACCAATTAACATATCCACCTCTGAAAATACAGCCTTTAACTCCCGTGGATCGTCAAGAGAAAGAATTTTATGATTAGAAGAAAGTTGAGTACTAATTTCTTGAGCAATAGCCAAATCTCCATTAGGTTGAAAAGGCAGAAGTAAAATAAAACAATTAGTCGCCTCTTGAAAATTTCTCAAACCTTGAATGATATTATTCAGACGATTACTTGTAAGCAAAGGATGAGAGCGTAAATTCACCGCCACCCTAGGACTAGGCAAACCCGATACTTGAGTAATAGATTTAGGATTTAAAGCCCAAACAGGATCCGGCGCAACCATACAAGGAATACCCCAAGATGCCAACAAACTAGCAGAATTATCATCCCTAACACTAACAGCAAGGCATTTTTGTAAAACATAACGGGTAGCAAAGCGACTAATAGAGGAATTCAAAGGACCAATACCTTGTGCCCAGGCAATGGTTTTTAACCCAAACTGTTGTGCTAAAGCCATCAACCCTGCATAATACAAAGGGCTTCTAATACTAGTGACATCCTGCATCAAGCTACCGCCACCCCAAATAAAGTAATCCGATTCCTTGAATATTTTCAAGATATCCACCATGGAATTACGATGACAACTCACCACAGAATAGCGTTGGCTTGTCTCAGACGGGTTGGCTGATAAAACTATGGGTTGGATTCCTTCTGGTAGCATTTGTAACAGTGACAAAAGCAATGCTTCATCTCCCGCATTTCCTTTCCCGTAGTATCCACAAATAACTGCTTTACTCATTGTCTTAAAGATGTATTTAGATAATATATAATATAAATTACGATGGTTAAGAGTATTTTATCAGAAAGATCCCTTTATCGTTACATTTTTTAACATTAAGGTTACAATATTTAAAATTTAGGTTTTTTTAAAGGCCAAGTTATGTTAAGATATTCTGAAAATTTATAAACCACCATTGAAAAAGGTAAATATATATGGAAGCTGCAATGTTATTGGCAAAATTGCCTGAAGCTTATTCTATTTTCGATCCTCTTGTTGATGTGTTACCTCTTATTCCTTTATTCTTCTTGCTTCTTGCTTTTGTTTGGCAAGCTGCTGTTGGATTTAGATAAGTTACAGGATTTTAGGAAAAACTAAAGGGCATCCTTATACGGGTGTCCTTTTTGATTAATAACAAAGTAATAATTAATTATTTAAGATTCATTGGTTATTATGGAAAATTTAAAATTAAGTATTAAAAATTAAGATAACTCAAGAGTATCCAACCAATTAACTAAATCTTCCTCCTTTTTAAAATCAAATAAAGAAATGCCCAAATCATCTAACTGTTTTAAAGATAACTCTTGAATTCGATTTTCTAACTTAGGAGAAATTCCACCTATAAAGCATTTAATTTGACGTGCAATTAAAGATGCCTCATGAATTCTGCCTTTTTCATTAACTTCTTGAACAATCTCTTGATAAATTACAGATTCTTTCATTAGTTCCTCCCGAAAATAAATTATAAGTTAAATTGAGTTAAGAGCGATCACAAATTCTGGAATTCATGAAACGATCGCCATATACAATAAGAATTGAGAAGAGAAAATTGAGTATTAAGAATTAAGACAACTCAAGAGTATCTAACCAATTAACCAAATCTTCCTCCTTTTTAAAATCAAATAAAGCAATTCCCAAATCATCTAACTGTTTCAAAGATAACTCTTGAATTCGATTTTCTAACTTAGGATGAATGTCACCTATAAAGCATTTAATTTGACGTGCAATTAAAGATGCCTTATCAAGCCTGTCTTCTTCTTTAACTTCTTGAACAATCTCTTGATAAATTACAGATTCTTTCATTAGTTCCTCCCGAAAATAAGTTTTAATTAAAGCTTTCTGAAAGTTAATCCCTGCCAATATTTGTATACAACCTGAAATGTTTCGCTGTAGATACTTATCTTCTATGGTATCTAGTTTTTGGGCGATTTGTGTCAAAAGATTTCTCGGTTGCTCAGTTTTGGCTAAAACAGCTAATGGCAATAAAGCTGGAGTATCTAAAAATAACTCAGGCTCCAACTCCCAAATCCTAATCACTCGATAGCGGTGGTATGTATTTTGTTTTCTAAATTCATCTACAAAAACAGAAGGCGATGTGGTAGGCTTGAGGAATATAACTACTTGTTCTATCTCGCACTCATATTGGTTATACAGTCTGAACCAATAATTTAGCATTCTTCTGGGTATAGGTGGATCTGATTGAGGTGATGTCTGAAATTCTAAGTGTAGAATCCGATTTGTGACTCTCAAAAACATAACTCCGTCTGCTCGAATTGGTTCTATGCTTAATTCTGTTTTAAGAATTTCTAATTCTTCTGTAGGACTAGCATTGAGTAACCATTGTGCAAATGCTTCAGGGAATTTTTCTACCCAATATTTTAAGGTGTTGTCATAAGACATTAATTTGATTTAACCTCTTTTTCTTGATTTATGAGAGTTTTAAAAAATAATTATCTAAGTTTTTGAAATTCTCGACAGTTAATTATTAGCTTTAAATTAGTAGATCTGATTAATTTTTAACATAAAAAAATGATCGCTGTAGATTTGAAAACCATAAATAAGCGATCGTACTAAAGAATAAAGAACAATAGAAAGCTAATAAATTAGATATAATAACAACTTAAGCTCTTTGAATAAGCTCAACTTTGTAACCAGTTGGATCTTCAATAAAAGCAATTTCTGTTTTCCCTCCTTTCATAGGACCCGGTTCTCTAACAACCTTGCCACCACGTTTCTTGATTTCTTCACACGCACCATAAATATCTTCAACCCCAAGAGCAATATGACCATAAGCATTACCAAGATCGTAGGAATCAACACCCCAATTGTGAGTTAATTCAATAACAGTGTTATCAGATTCATCACCATAACCCACAAAAGCAAGGGTAAATTCTCCTTGTGGATAATCTTTTTTACGTAATAATTTCATCCCGAGGACATCACAATAAAATTTAATGGATGCGTCTAAGTCACCTACACGCAACATGGTATGAAGCATTCGCATGGTTTGATTCTCCTAATTAGTACTATATTTTTATCTATTGTAGCTTATATCGTTTTTGTTTAATAAGAATATGGACATTTAGTGAGGTGATGGGGAAGAATAGGAAGATGGGGGAGAATGGGGAGATTGCCAAGTAAGAGTTAAGAGGTAATAGTAGAGTGTATAAATTCTCTTAAACTTATTTTTTGTTATTATAAAAATCGCTCTATAATCTTTTGGCTTATGAATAAATACTATTTCAGAGAAAATAAATTACTTTATAAGTAAACTTAAACCTAAAAAATTTATCTTTTTGTATTAAAGTTATTAGTAATCCAATCCATCACAAGAGAATTAAACACATCAGGATACTCATCATGAGGACAATGACCAGCATTATCTAACTCAACTAATTTAATTTGAGGGTTTAACTTTGCCAAAATAGGAGCCAAAGCAGGAGGAATCATGCGATCGTTTTTACCCCAAATAAGAAGAATAGGAAGATTCAAAGTAGGTAAAACCTTTCTAACAGCAGGTGAAAAATCAGTACGATTTGAGGCTTTAGCCAAAGCACAAAAAGCATTTGCTGCGCCTTCATCTTGGGGAGGAGTGGCAAGAATATCTACCAATTCATCATCGATAGCTTTTTTATCAAAATAAGCAAAATTTGCCCAAAGACGAATAATTTTCCTTTGACGTACAAATCGAAAAAGAGGTTTAAGTAATACAGGAGAAGTCATAATTGCTTCAATGGTATTGAGAATAGGATTTAACCATTGGGGGATTATTTCGTTTCTTAAAGAGACATCTGGCAAATTAATCAAAACCATTCCTTTAACCATTTCTGGATGATTTGCTGCTGTAGCGACACAAACTAATGAGCCAATGGAATTTCCGACTAAAATTACTGGTTTTCCGATAAAGGTTTGCCAAAAGTCATAAATTTGGGCACTCCAAAGATCAATTTGATAATTAGTATAAGCTTTTTTGGATGCACCAAATCCTAATAAGTCTAAAGCATAAACAGTATGTTTCTCACTAATTATAGGGATATTGCTACGCCAATGCTTAATAGAAGCTCCAAATCCATGAATTAGAATTAAAGGATGGGATTGTGTATCTTTAGTCGGCTGTTTAGCTCGCATATAAGTATAACGAGTTGTCCAACCGCGCCATACCCAATCTCTTTGATTTCCTATTTTTTGATACCATTTTTCTGATTTAGTTATAAGTTCTTTCATTATTTTTTTGATTTTTGTTTTTATTGAAGTTTTTAAATTATGATTTAGTTTTCAAGTACTATTCTAGCAATTTATAATTGTAATCTGTAATTAAAAATTTCAGAACTATTTCTTGATATTAATTTCTTCTAAATTCTTTTTATTAGTAAATATTCTTAAATTAAACAAAGATAAGTGACATAAAACTCAATCTTGTTGTCAAAAAAAAGGGGAAAACTAAATTTCCCTTCTAAAACTTTTAATAAAAGTCAAAAATTTAATGATTATTCTGATGTTTTAAGAGAATTTAAATATTTAAAAACTCTCATTACTTATTACTTATAGCCAGAAATGAATTAGATTCCTCTGTTCAAAGATATTTTAACTTGTTTAAACTCTTGTAATAAACGATTTTTTAATTTCTCTGGTAGAGGGCGATTACCATAGGAAGTATAATATCCTGCTAAAGAATTTAAAGCAGTTTGCATAGTAGTAAAAGAGCGTAAACCTCCAGATTGAGGATCCCTTCTATAGAGAGAAATATAATCATTAATTTGTTTTCTTACCAGAGATTGTAATTCTGGTTTTTCTGCTGCATCATCAGGTAATTCAAAAGATTTGGTAATATTGTCAACTACAACAACCGTATCTTCATTATAATTTCCACTTAAACCAGTTGGAGTAGAACCACATCCAAATCCAAATAAACCGATGGCAACAACTAAAACAAGAGCAAGAATTCGAGATAAAAAAGATTTTATTGGCATGATAAATGATATTGAGAACCTAAAAAAGGCGAATTTAACTTATATTATCAAGAACTGGTACAGTTTTCTGATTTCTGATCAAAAATATGCCATCTTTGGTTTCTATGAGATTTATCAAAGGAAATAACTAAATTAGTAATGATCAATGGAGAATTTAACCAAAACGACCAGTAACATATTCTTTAGTTGATGTTTCTTGAGGATCATGGAAAATAGTTTCTGTTTTATCGTATTCAACCAGTAAACCAATTTTTCCTCCAGTTTCTGTGGGTTCAGCATTAAAAAAGGCTGTATAATCAGATACCCGAGAAGCTTGCTGCATATTGTGAGTTACGATGACGATGGTATAATTTTTCTTCAATTCGTGCATTAATTCTTCAATTTTCAGGGTAGAAATAGGATCTAAAGCAGAACAAGGTTCATCCATTAAAATTACTTCTGGTTGAATAGCGATCGCCCTTGCTATACAAAGACGTTGTTGTTGTCCTCCAGAAATAGCTAATCCACTTTGTTTTAATTTGTCTTTAACTTCATCCCAAATTGCGGCTTGTTGGAGGGATGTTTCAACTAATTCGTCCATATTACCTTTAAAACCATTCAGTCTTGCCCCAAAAGCGATATTTTCATAAATTGACTTAGGGAAAGGATTGGGTTTTTGAAATACCATGCCAATTTGACTACGCAATTGTACGGGATCTTCTTTGGGATGATAAATATCTTTACCTCTAAAGGTTATTTTTCCTTCAACTCTGGCACTTGGAATCAAATCGTTCATGCGATTAAAGCATCTTAAGAGGGTACTTTTCCCACAACCGGAAGGACCGATAAAAGCAACGACTCTATTTTTAGGTATATCTAAAGATGCTCTGTCTACTGCTTTAGTTGAACCGTAATATACTGAAACTTCTTGTGCTCTTAATACTGCTTCATTTTCTTCAACTTGCATTTTAATAATCTCCTTTTTTTGTATTTAAGATAGTTTAAAATTTTATTTTATTTGAAATAATTATTCTGTTTGATTATGTTATAATATTAGCTATTTTTTAACGATTAATGGTTAATTTGTTAAATGATTAATATTTGAATTATTTTTTTAATAAAACTACAAGATAATATAATTTTGATTTCAAACCTTATTAAAGCATTTATATAATTAACCATTACGGATATAAATCAACATTTAACCAAAACGTCCACTAACATATTCCATAGTAGATTTCTCTTTGGGATTGCCAAAAATAACTTGTGTATCATCATACTCTACTAAATAACCAATTTTGCCACCTTTATCAGTTGGTTCGGCATTAAAGAAAGCAGTGCGATCGGCTACACGAGTGGCTTGCTGCATATTATGAGTAACAATAATGATAGTATATTGTTGTTTTAACTCATTCATCAATTGTTCAATTTTCAGAGTTGAAATAGGATCGAGAGCAGAACAAGGTTCATCCATCAAAACCACTTCAGGTTTAGCAGCAATAGTTCGAGCAATACAGAGACGTTGCTGTTGGCCTCCTGAGAGGGAAAAACCATTAGCATTAAGTTTATCCTTGACTTCATCCCATAAAACTGCGCCTTTGAGAGATTCTTCTACCAATTGATCGAGATCACCTTTATAATTATTAACTCTTGCGCCATAGGCTACATTATCATAAATAGATTTTGGAAAAGGATTAGGTCTTTGAAATACCATACCAATGCGCTTTCTAACTTCAACGGGGTCAATATCTGAAGTATAAAGATCTTGACCATGATAAGTCAATTTTCCTTCTAGGCGAAAACTATTGATTAAATCATTAAGACGATTAAAACAACGTAGAATAGTACTTTTTCCACAGCCGGAAGGGCCGATAAAAGCTGTTACTTGATTTTTAGGAATTTCTAAATCAACATCACGAACGGCATGATAATTCCCGTAAAAAATATTAATTTTTTCTGTTTTAAAAACTGTTTCAGTTTTAGCTAATGAATTATTTTGGACCACTTGATTTACTCCCAAATTGCTTTTAATAAACTTTCTGACGAGTTGCTAAACGGGCGAGAACACTGGTAATTAACACTAAAAGAACTAATATTAACGAACCAGCCCAGGCTAATTGTTGTTGTGGCTCAAAGGGAACAATAGCAAAGTTAAACACCAATACTGAGAGGGTAGCAATGGGTTGTAAAAAGCCATCAAACCAAAAGTTAGAATATAAAGCCGTAAAAATTAATGGTGCTGTCTCCCCTGCGGCACGGGCAATGGATAGAGTGATACCTGTGAGAATCCCCGGTATTGCTGCTGGAAGAACTATACTTAAAACTGTTTGATAATTGTATGCCCCTACTCCTAATGCTGCCCAACGAATATCTTGAGGCACGATTTGGAGGGCTTCATCGGTTGTTCTAATAATGGTTGGTAACATCAATACGGAAAGAGCCACTCCTCCGGCAATGGATGAAAATGATGCCCCAAAAATTAGTTGAGTTCTCACCAACAAACCATAAGCAAAAATACCTGCAATAATGGATGGTACTCCACTCAAGACATTGGTTGCAAAACGAATCCAACGAGCTACTTGGTTTCCTGAACTAAATTCTGATAGATAGATGGCTGCTAAAACACCGATTGGTACAGCAATTAAGGTAGCGATTCCTACTACAATTAAAGTTCCAATAATGGCATTAGCAATTCCTCCTTCTTCTAATCCCGGTGGGGGAGGTAACTTAGTAAATAAATCGAGATTGATCCTACTAAAACCTTGAAATAAGACAAATAATAACACTGCAAATAATGGAATGAGTGTTATAATTATGCAGAGGGTGGCTAAGGATGTCATTCCTAAACCGAACAGGGATCTACTACTGGTGGGCTTTTTTTTCAGAGAGCTGACTAAATCTTCAGCTATTAGTTCATTTGCATTAGACATTAGTTATATTTAGCTTTAACTTGGTTGACAATATAATCTGCGAGAATATTAACTATCAAAGTTAAGAACATTAAAATTAAGCCAGCATACATTAAGGCTGATATTTGAATTCCACTTGCTTCTGCAAACTGATTAGCTAATAGGGAAGCTATGGTATTGGCCGGATCTAGTATGGATAAATTTACTCGATTGGAATTTCCGATAATCATGGTTGCTGCCATGGTTTCTCCCATAGCACGTCCTAATCCCAACATGATGCCTCCGACAATACCAGAAAAGGCGGCAGGAATTAAAACTCGAAAAATGGTTCCCCAACGACTTGCTCCTAATCCTAATGATGCTTGTCGTAAATCTGGGGGCAAGGAGGCTAGAGAGTCTCTGGAAATTGCGGTGATAATTGGTAGGATCATGATTGCTAGGATTATCCCAGCTGGTAGCATTCCGGGTCCTGCGGGTTCAGTTCCAAATATGGGAATGAAGCCTAAATTATTATGTAACCAAGTTCCTACAGGTTTTATTAAGGGAATTAGCACAAATATGCCCCATAAACCATAGACTACGCTTGGTATTGCTGCTAGTAATTCTACTAAAAATACTAGGATTGTTCTAATTTGTATAGGAATAAAGTTCTCACTTAAGAAGATAGCAGTTCCTAATCCTAGTGGTATTGCTATGATTAAAGCTATTATGGAACTAACTATTGTGCCATAAATTACTGGTAATGCTCCAAATTCTTCTCTTCCTTCTACTGGATTCCAAGCACTTTTAACAAAAAAGCTTATTCCATATTCCCCAATAGCTGGCAGTGCTCCTGATGCTACTGTGAGGGCTATGGCTATAAGAATTACTGCTATTAAGATGGCAAACCCTAATGTTATTGATATAAATACTTTATCGAAGGTTTTCTCTGCTGGAGATCTTGAATTGGGATTTTCTGTACTGGTATTTGTCACAATTAATTAGTTTTTAACTTAGTAAACAACACTATTTTTTATTAAATACTGAAGAAATAATAATAGATTCCTCCAGTATTAGTAGATTATTTCAAATGATTTATTTAATTTTTATTTCGTAATCAGGACTGATTTTATCTGCTGCTGCTGCTACTTTCTCTCTCACATTTTGTGGTAAAGGAATGTAGCCTAATTTACCGCTTTGTTTTTGTCCTTCATTCAATCCATATTCCACCATGGCTTCTACAGCGATAGCTTTATTAGGATCGTCATATTGTTCATATGCCAAAATCCATGTGTAAGTCACAATGGGATAGGATTCTTCCCCTTCAGGATCAGTAATAAAAGCTCGTAAATTTTCTGGTAATGTTACTGCTGCAAGAGTTTGAGATGCACTTTCATCACTAGGTTGAATGAATTTCCCTGATTGGTTTTGTAAATGAGCTGCATTAAGGTTGTTATTTTTGGCATAACCATACTCTACATAACCAATAGCACCTTCATTTTGTTTAATTTGGGCAGTTACACCTTCGTTTCCTTTTCCACCAATAAATCTACCTTGGGTTGAAGGCCATTCAACTGTTTTACCTGCTCCAATTTTGTCTTTCCAGTCTTTGCTGATATCACTGAGATGCTTGGTTAAAACTCCTGTTGTACCACTACCATCAGAACGGTGTACTACTGTAATACTTTTGTCGGGTAAATTAACATCAGGATTATCTTTAGTAATTTTAGGATCATTCCACTTAGTGATTTTGCCTTTAAGAATCCCAACATAAGCTTCTTGGGATAATTTTAAGGTTTCAACTCCTGGCAAATTATAAGCAAAAACAATACTTCCTGCTGTCATTGGCAATAAGATCACACCTCGATCGACTTTGGCGATTTCTTCATCTGTCATAGCCACATCACTAGCACCGAAATCTACTGTTTGGCTAGTAAATTGTTTGACACCACTACCACTACCAACAGATTGATAATCTACTTTGAGTTTTGATTCTTTTTGATTCAACGTTACGAACCAATTCTGATATAGTGGGGCTGGAAATGATGCTCCAGCGCCTGTTAGAGATACTGTTTCCTCAAATGGGATTCGAGATTCTGGTGCTGTTGTGTCGCCTCCTGAAGATGTGCTGTCTCCACCGCCACCTCCAGCACAAGCACTAAGGCTTAAAGTTGCTGCTAACAATGAAAATGTGCTAACTAAACGGAATTTTTTCTTTATTTGGTTTATGTAATTGGTTGTCATTACTATATGCTTTTCTCCAAAAGTTGTAAACAGACTAGGATTTTAATTCAAACCTTAGCTTCCATAAGTAAAGAAGAGGTTAAGAATTTTTATTTTTTTTAAAATAGCATTTTTTCTTCCATTTTTTTTTTATAAAATTTTAAAATTTAATTAATAAAATTTAATCACAAACATCAATTTTCTTTAAAGTAAACTATTAAGCTAAAAGTAGAATTGGTTAATAAGATTATGATATTAAGACAGCAAAAATGGTTTTTTAGAATACAATTTTTATTCTTAATGGTCGCAACGTTAGGAATATTACAAGCTTGCTCTGATACAACATCTCAAGAAGAATCACTAATTAAAATTGATGGTTCTTCTACGGTACATCCTATTAATGAAAAAATAGCTGAAATGTTCAATAGGGAAAATTCTGAAGCAAAAATTGAGGTTAATTTTTCCGGTACTGGTGGAGGTTTTAAAAAGTTTTGTGATGGCCAAACCCAAATTACTGGGGCTTCTCGACCGATCGTGGTTGAAGAAATGATGGCTTGTGATCAGAATAAAGTTAGATTTATCGAATTACCTATTGCTTTTGATGCTCTCACTGTGGTGGTAAATAGTGAAAATAATTGGGCTTCTGATATTACTATTGAGGAATTAAGAAAAATTTGGTCTCCTGAGGCGAAAAATAAAATTGAACGTTGGAATCAAGTTCGTTCTTCTTGGCCCGATCGTCCTTTAACTCTTTATGGCCCTGGGCAAGATTCTGGTACTTTTGATTACTTTACAGAAGCAGTGGTGGGCAAGTCTGGAGCTAGTCGAGATGATTATGTTTATCATGAAGATGATGAGGCTTTGGTAAATGGTGTTAGTCAAGATACTAATGCTATGGGGTATTTTGGTTATGCTTATTACGAACAAAATCAAGATAAGCTCAATGCTTTATCTGTTGATAGTGGGCAAGGATCGGTTTTTCCTTCACAAACAACCGTGAAAACTGCTGAATATCAACCTCTATCACGTCCTTTATTTATTTATATTAATGCTAAATCTGCCCAAGAAAACGAAAAGCTTAGAGATTTTGTAAAATTTTACTTGGATCAAGCCCCTAAAATAGTGAATCAAGTTGGTTATGTTCCTTTGCCAGATGATGGTTATTATCTTGATAGGATTCATTTTGAAAGGGGAAAAGTGGGTACTGTATTTGATGGTAAGGCTGAATTTAATTTGACTATTGGAGAATTACTAAGAAAAAGAGGAAAATTCTAATGAGAATACATTTCATGTCATATTAGTTGTTGAAGTTTGAATTCTTGATAGTATACAAAGAATAATAAATTTCAAGTTGAAATTAAATTTAAAACTAAATATTAGTTACAAAACCTTTGCTAATTTAGCTAAAAGGTAAATTATCTTTAACTCTATACTGAGAAAGAGATATTTTTTTTTGGAAAATATTTGTGAATTTTTTTTAGATTAATTTTTGATTACCTATACTTGACATTTTTGGTATTATTATGGTAATATAAAAGTATGGTTTAAAAAATTTATTGTATTAATGATGATAACATAACAATTGATAAAAATTTAATTTAGTAAAAATTGACTTGATAATGAATAACTAATTTTTAAAAAAATAAACATAATAAAAAAATGACAATATATTTTTATGGTAGTAAAGATAAACAATATGGTTGTTTTTCAAATTTTTCTAGGTATGGTTTTGAATTAGATGGCTTATGGTGGGTTACGAATGAACACTATTTCCAGTCACAAAAATTTATAACTATTGATCCTGATTGGGCAAAGTTGATTCGCATTGCTAAAACGCCAAGAGAAGCTGCTAAAAAAGGGCGAAATCGCTCTCATCCATTAAGAAAAGATTGGGAAGAAGTCAAGGATAAGATTATGTTTAAAGGTGTATTGCGGAAATTTGAAACTCATACTGTCATCCGTCAAGTACTTTTAGATACAGGAGATTTGGAAATAGTGGAGAATTCTCCTTATGATTACTATTGGGGATGTGGAAGTGATGGTACTGGAAAAAATAAATTAGGTAAAATTTTAATGGAAGTACGTCAAATTTTTCAGATACAGAATAAAAATATCTAGTCTAATATTATTTTTTGGCTAATTATGATAGAGATTGAGAATAGGAGAGTGGGTGGAATGGGTGGAATAGGTGAATGGGAGATGGGGAGAGTGGGTGGAATGGGTGGAATGGGTGGAATGGGAGTTGCTTGAGAGAAGGAAGACAAGGGAGATAAGGAAGAATTTAGTAATCTTATTACTTATTACTTATTACTTAAATCTTGGATGGGGAGAGTGGGAGAGTGGGAGAGTGGGAGATGGCATGAGGAGAAAAATGAGATAAAAGCCTATGATTATGATATAATGATAGTAAATATAGGGTTGAGGCTATAGTTGTAATCTCATAACTTTTTTAAATTTAATGAGATAAAATTCAAACTTGACAACCCTTAATTAGATACTATATTTCTTTGGCAGGATTAGTGTAGTATGTAATATGATTGGAGAAAGAAAGATTTTTTTGTAAGAGATGGAATAACAGTGGCCTTGATTGAAGCAGAAACTTTACAATTATTAGAATGGAATCGTTTATGTCAGCACCTATCAACTTTTTCTGCAACTAAATTAGGTGCCATAGCGACTCGTAATTTAAAAATACCCAATGAAAAACAAGAATGTCTAGAACTTTTAGCACAAACGAAGGAAATTTATCAATTAGAACAAGATTTAAATACAAGGTGGTCTTTTGATGGCATTCATGACATTGGGAATTCTTTGGAAAGAGCGGGTATTTATGGGACTTTATCAGGATTAGAATTAATCCAAATTGCTACTACTTTGGCAGGTGTAAGACGCTTAAGAAGGGTAATTGAAGATGAAGAAGATATTCCACATCTCAAAAAATTAGTAAGTGAGGTTCGTACTTTTCCTGAATTAGAACAGGAAATTAATCGTTGTCTTGATGAAAAAGGTAAAGTTCTCGATCGTGCTAGTTCTAAATTAGCTAATATTCGCAGTCAAATTAAAGTTATAAGAGACCGAATTTATCACATCCTCCAAAGAATTTTACAAAAAAAAGGTGGTGCAATCCAAGAAGCAGTAATTACTCAAAGAAGCGATCGCTTTGTTATACCAGTAAAAGCTCCACAAAAAGACCAAATACCAGGAATTGTTCATGATTCATCAGGTAGTGGGATGACTCTTTATATCGAACCTAATTCAGTTATCCAACATGGTAACCAACTCAGACAATATCAAAGGGAAGAAGAAGCAGAAATAGAAGCTATTCTTATGTCTTTAACTAGTGTTGTTGCTGAAAATTTGCCAGAATTAGAATTACTTTTAGCGGTAGCCACTGCTTTAGATGTTGCCACGGCAAAAGCCCGATATAGTCTATGGTTAGAAGCCAATCCCCCGAGATTCATTGAAGAAGATTCACAAGGCGAAAATACCACCTTACGTCAATTACGACATCCGTTATTAGTTTGGCAAAAAAATCATGAACAAGGGTCAGATGTTATCCCTATAAATGTACAAATAAAGCCAGAAATTAAGGTAATAGCCATCACAGGACCGAATACAGGGGGAAAAACAGTTACACTTAAAACTATAGGTTTGGCAATGTTAATGGCTAAAGTAGGTATGTTTGTTCCGGCTAAAGAGCCAGTGGAATTACCTTGGTTTGATAAAATATTAGCGGATATTGGTGATGAACAATCTATCGAACAAAGTTTATCTACTTTTTCAGGCCATATTCGCCGGATTATTAGGGTGATTGAAGCTTTAGAAAAATACCCTCAATCTCTTGTGTTACTAGATGAAGTAGGAGCGGGTACAGATCCGGCAGAAGGTAGTGCTTTAGCTATTGCTTTATTACAAGATTTAGCATCTCGCGCTAAATTAACCGTTGCTACTACTCATTACGGGGAATTAAAAGCCCTTAAATATCAAGATTCTCGTTTTGAAAATGCTTCTGTAGAATTTGATGAAAAAACCCTTTCTCCTACTTATCGTTTATTATGGGGTATTCCAGGACGATCGAATGCTTTAAATATCGCCAATAGATTAGGCTTAAAAACCGATATTATTGAAAAAGCACAGGACTTAGTAGGGAACTATTTTCAAGATATTAATGAGATAATTTCAGGCTTGGAAGCTCAACGAAAAGAACAAGAAACTAAGGCTGAAGAAGCTAAAAAGTTATTAGAACAAACGGAGAATTTCTATCAGGAAATATCAACTAAAGCTAAAGAATTACAAGAGAGGGAAAGAGAATTAAAACAACATCAGGAAAAGGCAATTACTGATGCAATTACTGATGCTAAAGCCGAGATTGCTAAGGTGATAAAAAAATTACAACAAGGCTCTCAAACTGCTCAAAAGGCTAAATTAGCAACGGATTCTCTGAATAAAATTGCTGAAGAAAAATTAACTCAGCCAAAGAAAATTGACAAACCTGTTTATAAACCAAAAGTGGGGGAAAAAGTGCGAATTCCCAGAATTGGTCAAACTGGTGAAGTCTTAAGTATTTCTGAGTCGGAAGAACAATTAACTGTCCGTTTTGGTATCATGAAAATGACATTGGGAATGACAGAAATTGAATCTTTAGATGGGCAAATAGTAAAAGAAAAAGATCAAAATAAAGATAAAGATAAAGATAAGATAAAATCTAAAACATCAAGTCAAAAATCACAGGGAATTTCTCTTCCAACTCCACCAAAAAATGTTACTACTAAGGTAAGAACTAGTCAAAATAGTGTGGATATTCGAGGTAGTAGGGTGGCAGAGGCAGAATCGGATTTGGAAAGGGCCATTGTGTCGGCTACTAATTACGGGTTATTATGGATCGTACATGGTAAAGGCACGGGGCGTTTGCGTCAAGGTGTTCATGAATTTTTACAAAGGCATCCTCAAGTTAAACGCTTTGAATTGGCTCCCCAAAAAGAGGGAGGCAGCGGTGTGACAATTGCTTATCTTGTCTAAAAATTACACACATTGAATCAAAATTTAAGATATAACTAGAGGTAATTAATGAAACAATAATCTCTCTATTGTCAAAAACCAATAAATTGGTAATTATACCCAAAACCCTTGATGGCGAATAATCATGGCACAGAGCTTAAAAACATCATCTCCTTCACTTTTGGAGGAGTTGCAGCAGCAAACATTAGACGATGGCCAGTTAGATAATATTAAAACCCATTTGGATTTAATTTTACTAACATTGGAAGCCATAGCAGGCATTACTTCTGAAGGGATGCTTCAAGCGGCAAAGGAATTAAATTTGGATTCTGTCATTGCTGATAGAGTGGGTTTATGGCGATTACGTCAGTCAAATCCTCTTCGCAAAAGTTCTGGTGGTAGGAAAAAACTTGATGTGGAAGAAGCGAGAGCTTTAGTTTTAGTGATCTCTAAGTTGGCTCAAGATCATCAAGAGTTAATTCGTCGTGCTTGTGCTCTTTTAGAAAAAATGACTGAAGAAAATCGTAAACCTCATAAGGCTGCTCTCTTAGGTGATTATTTAGATAACTTTATTAATAATTATCAAGGTAGAATGCAGGAAGATGGAGATATTTATTCTGGTGATTTAGAGTTTTTAGCATTTAAACTTCTAATCGATTTACTATTTTATAGTGGTTCTTCCGGACATCGTCGTTTGTGGTTAGCTCTTTTAGATTATTCTAATATTTAGTATCAAGATATAAAACTTATGAAATCTTCTTTATCAGTAATCGAGCATTATATTTCACCAACTTCTAGTCTAGAAATTTGGGGCAAAAAATCTGTACTTTCTCAATGGGCAAAACGTCCCATAATTAAGGATTGTCAGTTTGAGTTGCGTTTTGATGATGCTTCCATTGATCAGGAAAAAAAGCTTAGTATAAGGGGCGATCGAGAGGATTTGGACTCTTTATGTGAGGTGGTAGATGACTATGTGCAGGGTTTTTTGATCGAATCTCCTGATGAGATTCCCATAAATTCAGACAATGTTAAGAAAATTGAGGAAACTAATAGCAATGTTGTTACTTTACCTTCTAAACCTTATCTAAAATTAAGAAGTTTAACTAGTCATGAGTTATTTTTTGGTTCGTTAGCTAATGAAGATTCTGGACGTGGAATTATTCTAAGTAGTTTACAATTGTTTGATTTAGCAAATAATTTAGAAGAATATAGCAGAGAATTTGCCTATATTCCTAAGGTGAAAGCAAATTCTAATAAAAAAAATATTTTAGTTTTAACAAGTTCAGTGGCGGTAGTTTTATTAGCCATAGGATTAACTAATTATCAAAATATATTTCCTCCTGAAAGTGAGACTGAATCTGCTTTGAATCAAGCACCTTCTTCAGAAACTAATGTTCAAGAAGATATTCCATCTGAAGTTTCTCCATCTGATAATACTCCCTCGACTAATTCTCCATCTGATAATTCTTCTTCTGATGCTATAGGGGAAGAATCTGAATCTGAATCTGAATCTCAAGATATTCCGCCTATCTCATTAGTTCCTCTTCCTCCTACTATAGAACAACCTTCACTCATAGTGCCTCCAGAATTGGCACAAAAGGAACAATTACCTCCACCATCTCCCATAAGAGTTCCTAGAAATCCCATTCCTCAAGGGATTACTCGATTGCCAGTCAATTCACCAGAAGAACAAACAGATTCTAGTTTTACTATTAATCCACAAGCCCAACAGAATTCTAGAAGAAGAGATCCGATATTACCTAATGCTACTTCTGATGAGTTGCAAGATCTAAACCAACCAGTTTCACTACCTACCTTGCCTCCCCTTGCTGAAAATAGTTCAAATCCTGATAATCTAAATCTTAGAAATTCAACTCAAATTCCAAATTTACCAGAGATAGATCCATTATCTACTGATGAGTTAGTAATTTTACAACCTAATATTGATAGGGATGTTACGACAAATTCTGAGTCAAATTCCACTAATTCTTCTTTAGAAGAGAATAACTTTACTAGTATTCCACAGTTAGCTGAAGCACAAAGTTATTTTGAACAAACTTGGAAACCACCAGAAAATCTAAATCATGGTATACAATATCGTTTAATCCTTAATAAGGATGGATCAATAAGGCGGATTATTCCTCTGGGACAAAGGGCACAAATTTTTCTTGATCGCACAGGAATTCCACTATTAGGCGAGAAATTTGTTTCGCCTTTATCAGGAGAAAAAGAGGAAACTATTCGTTTAGTTCTTAATCCTGATGGAAAAGTTTCTACTTTTTTAGAATAATTCAATTTTATAAGAATACGAAAAATAAACAAAATAATATTTATATAGTGTTTAAGCAAAAATTAAAACAAATTATCCATAATTTTTCTGATCAATATCAAAGTCCAGCTTACAAAGTAATTTGGGCAACAATTAATCATAATCGTCTTTTAATTGCTATCAACATTAATGCCAATCTTTTATCTGCTGCTTCAGAAGGAAGTACTTTTGGATTAATTTATTTAGCTTTAAATGTATTACAATTACAAAATACAGAAAATATTCTAAATAATCCTTTAATTAAAAATACTTTTCTATACCCAATACTGCAACCTTTAGATCAAGGACAATTATTTATTAGTCTAATTGTTTTAGCCGTATTCATGCAATTTTTACGGAATGGTTTAGAATACTCTGGAGCAATTGCTTCCGATTATTTAGGTGCACAAATACAAGCACAAATGACAGAAAGAATCTTCCGACAAATTATTTCTTTTAGTTTTCCCTGTGCTAGTGGTTATAAAGTTGGAGATTTAACTAACTATGTTAACCAAGCATCTATAACCGTTATGAATCAAGTTAAATATTGGAATAGTTTGGCTATTATAGGGATGACGGCAGTAGCTCATGGACTTGTTTTAATTGGACTTGCTCCGAGTTTATCTTTAATAACTACTATCATTTGTCTTGTATTAATAATTATTCAAAAAAAGTTACTTCCAAAAATAAGAATTATAGCCCAGACATTAGCAAAAGTACAAGCAGATATTTCTAAACAAGTGGTAGAAAATATTCAAGCATTAAGAGTTATTCATACTTTTGGGAGTCAAAAAAGAGCAATTACCGAAATTCATAAACTCGAAATAGAATTTGTGAAACAGTTAAAACATCAAAGCCTTTTAGTTGAGTTAGTTCAACCTTTAGGAAGAAGTATAACTTTAATTTGTATAGCCAGTATTTTGATTTTCGGTTTTATTTTCCTGAAAAATTCCACTGCAATATTACCAACTTTAATAACTTTTTTGGCAGTACTTAACCGTCTAGCAACTCATCTAAATGGCATAGCAAATATGACTAATAGATTAGCTGAAAACTCCGGACGCTTTGCTCGGTTAGAAGAAATTCTTTCTACTGAAGATAAACAATTTACTCCTACTGATGGAAAAATTTTTAATGGTTTACATAAAGAAATTAAATTAGAAAAAGTATATTTACAATATTTAAATACTCCAGAGCCAACTTTAACAAACCTTAGTTTTAAATTAGAGAAAGGAAAAATAACTGCCTTAATAGGTGGATCTGGTGCTGGCAAATCTTCCATAGCAGATTTATTAATCGGACTATATCAACCAACAAAGGGTTTTATTCTTATAGATGGGGTAGATTTAAGTGAATATAGTTTGGAAAGTTGGCGCAAAAATTTGGGTGTAGTTAGTCAAGATACTTTCATTTTTAATCAAAGCATTTTAGATAATATTCGTTATGGATTACCAGAAGCAAGTAAAGAACAAGTAATTCAAGCCTCTATGGCTGCTTATGCTGATGAGTTTATTCAGGATTTACCAGAAGGCTATGAAACAGTGGTAGGAGAGAGAGGTTATCGTCTTTCAGGTGGGCAACGTCAGCGTTTAGCATTGGCTCGTGCTATTCTGAAACAACCAGAGATTTTGATTTTGGATGAGGCAACCAGTGCTTTGGATAGTCATTCAGAGCGTTTAGTTCAAGATGCTTTAGCAGAATTTCAACGTCATCGTACAGTTTTAGTTATAGCACACCGTTTATCCACTATAGTTAATGCTGATTTAATTATAGTTTTAGAAAAAGGTAAGATAGTTGACTCTGGTAGTCATCAAGAATTACTAAATAAAGGAGGACAATATGCACAATATTGGGAGTTACAGTCTCATTAATTAAGATTTTTTTTCTAAAAAGATAGAAAAGTATAGCATCTTTAAAGATGATAAATAATCCTCTTGTTTTACCCATTGACGTAATTTTTCATCGAAAGCAAGTCTCATTTGATATAATCCTGTTACACCATAATAGGTAGATTGTATTTCATATTTGATTCTTTTGTCTAGAGGAAATAAAATCAAAGCCAGTATTATAAGTTTATATATCAAAAATTTAATTAAATTTTTAACAGATTGTTTCATCAAAGTAAAAGAACTAAAATGATTTTTTCTAATTTGGGTATAAAATCTACTAATTGCTCCTTTCATAGTTCGCGATCGGACATAATTTAAAGTTAATCTTTGTTGAGGAATCCGATGATAAAGCCAACCTTTACCTGTATAAATAATTTTATACTTGTTTTCATAAACTTTATAACCAAAGCCAGTTTCCCCATCTCCTCTATGCCATTCAATTTTTCCCCCACCAACCCCATCTGGAGGAAATCCTCCTAGCTTGAGAATAAGAGAACGTCGATAAGCCATATTACAACCGTAAGGTGTTTGAGGGTATTTCATTTCCTGAATCTCATCCCCTTGATCTAATAAGCTAAAATAAGCAGGAGATAGGGTATGAATCCAATCAGGAGGAGTGGCTTCCCATTGGGGAATAGTTTTACCTCCTACACCTTGAACAGTTGTATCCTGAAAAGGATCGCAAAGGGCTTGCAACCAACCTTGGGGAGCAATAATATCATCATCAATATAAACAATAATCTCTCCTTTGGCAACTAAGGCTGCGGTATTGCGTCCATTATGGAGTCCAATTTCAGGAATGGGAAAGTAATGAATAGGAATAGAGGTTTCTTCTGCTTGCTTTTCTATATTATTTTTTAGACTAGGATCGCAAGCATTATCAAGAATTAGAATTTCGTAAGAGAAATTAGTCTTTTGAAAGAGGACACTTTTTAGAGCATCTATAATATATTTAGGACGCTTATAAGTGGGTATAGCAACAGAAACATACATAAATAAGATTTATTTATAACATTAAAGAATTTATTTTTTACAAACGAAAAAGGTTAACATGGCTAATGATGGCATAATTCTAGCTAAAGGTTCAAATAAATCATGTAACCATCTAAGTTTTTTGGCTTTTTTACAAATTAATTTGCGGTAAATAATGGGTAATGTTAAGGTAACTCCTTGAATATTTATAATTTTAAATCCAGTTTCTTGAATTATTTGTTTATTTTCCCAAAAAGGTCTTTCTCCTACATGATCAATTACGGCATCTGTTCGATCTAATTTCCCTTGAAATAACAAAGAATAACGAGAGTTTAAATGAGCTAAATTAGGGACTGAGAGAAATAATATTCCTTCTGGTTTTAGAATTCTATAAATTTCCGATAAAGCAGTAGGTTGATCTATAAATGCTAAATGTTCTAATGCATCTAAAAATAAAACTGCATCTAAAGAGCAATCATCATAAGGGATCTTTCTTACATCTCCTCTTTGAACAAATTCACTTTCGTAATTAAAGTCTAATCCTTTAATATTTCTTCCTTGTTTAGAAAAATCTTCTACAAAAACTCCTTCTCCGCAGCCTACGTCTAAGATTTTATTATTTTTAGGTAGAGAGTTAATAAATTCATATACTAATTTTACCTTTTGTAAGTAAGTTGGGGCATAAGACCAATTTAAATCTAAGTTACGATGATAATCACCCAAATTAGCATATTCCCAATTACGATATAGAGATGTTTCATTAGAATCAATCATTATTATAAGTATCCTTCAATTAAAAAATAGATTAATTTTTAGTTTTGATTTTTTTCAAGATAATTAAATTCTAACAAAATATCTTCAGTTATTGTATAAAAAACTTCTAGTTGTTCTTTGGTTAAAATATTTTTCCAATCTCCTACAATACCTTTACGAAAAAAGGATTTTGGATCTTCTTGTCCTATTTTTCTTCCCCCTGATAGTTTGGCAAAAGATGCTTTTTCTAGACATTCTTTTATAGTTTTTTCTGAATCATTAGCTTCTAAAAATTGTAATACTTTCATTAATGTTTTTTCAGAAGAAAATTGCAAATCTTCATATTTAATTTCGAGGTATTGGGATTTAAAATATTTCTGTCCTTCCATTCTGCCAATTGATACTTCTTCTGACCAAGTTTTTGCTATTTTTTTTAGGTAATTGAGGGGAAGATTTAGATTTTGATTAATTAATTTACTGTTTTCAATTGCTAAATCAAGTTCTTTTGCCATTTCAAAGGTCATATATCTTTCTGTTTCTTCGGATCTATGATATGCCATGGAAATAGCTACATCTCTACCATCACGAATCACATGAATTATTTTAGCTTTTGGAAAAATATTATAGATTTTTTTTAAGTTATAGGAAGGAGATTTATCTCCTACTATATATTTGTTATTAAGAAATATTTCACGTTGTAAATAAAAATTAGTGATCAGTTTAACAAAGATTAGAATTTCTTGATCTTTATTGTAAACCCATTTATTAAATTTCCTTTCAAACCAAGATTGAAGAAGTTCTGATTCTTGTAGAGCTTTAGTTAAATTGTTATATTCATCTGTTCGTTCAAAGAAATGTCCTTCAAATTTACAAGTTATTTCAGGATGATTGTTCAATAATAAACTCATCCAAGTTGTACCACTTTTAGGGTGACCTACAATAAAAAATATTTGTTTCGGTTGAGGCAATGAAGCAATGCTTAAATCTCCTTTTTCGGTTAAATAATATTGACGTTTTAATTGAGATAATGAAAGCTTTTGTTTTATTTTGAGAAGTAATTTTTGTAATAAATTTAATCTTGTCATTTTTTCTAATTTTTAAATCTGAAAAATAAATAATTATGATCTATTATAATTAAGTTAGGACTATATTTTAAAGGTTTTTGTTAAGGAATAATTTTTAATATTTGATGTTATAATTATTGTACTTTATCTTATCACTAAATATAGATTTTGATCGTTTTTAAATTAATATTTATTATTGTTTGTTATTATGAAAAATAACATAAAAGATATAATTTATAAAAATTATTGACTTATTGTTGATTAACTTTATATACTATAAAATTATTAATTCTTTAAGATTAACAAGAGAAAATAACATTACAATAAGCAGATGGTATATAGTGGTAAATAGACAGAAAAACCAAATCTGGTTTAATCTTTGAAAGAAGGTATTATAAAATGATAGAAGAAATCACTTATCAAAATAAACTTTTAGCTCTAATTATTTCTGATAAATTTAAAAAAGATGGAATTCACTTTTTTACTCCGGGAGAACTTTCTCAACAGTTGGCTTATATGCACTATCAACCAGGTAAAGTTATTCCTGCTCATGTACATAATGAAGTTCATAGAGATGTTTTCTATACTCAAGAGGTACTTTTTATCAAAAAAGGTAAGTTAAGAGTTGATTTTTATAACGAAGAAAGGGAATATTTGGAAAGCAAAATTTTAGAAACTGGAGATGTAATTTTATTGATTACTGGAGGACATGGTTTTGAAGTAATAGAAGAATTAGAAATGATTGAAGTAAAACAAGGGCCTTATGTTGGCGACCGAGATAAAACTAGATTTGAAGGAATTAACTCTGACCAAGCAAAAGTAGTTTAATAAGTAAAATTAGAAGAAAAAATAGAATGAATTTTATACCAGTTAATGAACCTTTATTGAATGGAAACGAAAAAAAATATCTAAATCAGTGCATAGAAACAGGTTGGATTTCATCGGAAGGTGAGTTTGTTAAGCGTTTGGAATCAGAATTTGCCGCTAGAGTTAAAAGAAAATATGCCATTGCTGTATGTAATGGGACAGCTGCTTTAGATATAGCCGTTGCTGCTTTAGGTATAGGCAAAGGCGATGAAGTGATTTTGCCTACTTTTACCATAATATCCTGTGCAGCAGCTATCGTTAATGCTGGTGCAACTCCTGTATTAGTGGATTGCGATGAATTCACTTGGAATATGAATATCCATCAAATTGAGGAAAAAATTACCCCAAAAACTAAGGGAATAATGGTAGTACATATCTATGGGTTACCTACTGATATGAATCCAATTTTAAATTTAGCTGATAAATATGGACTCAAAATTATTGAAGATGCAGCAGAAGTGCACGGACAGACTTATAAGAATATTCCTTGTGGTAGTTTTGGTGAGATAAGTACTTTCAGTTTTTATGCTAATAAGCATATAACTACAGGGGAAGGAGGAATGATTTTAACCGATGATCCTAATTTAGCTGAAAAATGTCGGTCATATCGCAATTTATGTTTTCAACCTCAACAAAGATTTATCCATGAGGAATTAGGTGGGAATTATCGCCTCAGTAATTTACAAGCCGCAGTAGGAGTAGCACAGTTAGAACGATTGGATGAATTCATTGCTCGTAAAGTTAAAATGGGACAGGGTTATCATGAATTATTATCTAATATTTCTGGATTACAATTGCCTGTTCCAAAAACAGATTATGCTATTAATCATTATTGGGTCTATGGTGTAGTATTACAAGAAGAAATTCCATTTGATGCTAAGGAAATAATGTCTCGTCTTAAAAAACAATCAATAGGAATAGGCACTCGCCCCTTCTTTTTCCCCATGCACCAGCAGCCTGTATTTCGCAAAATGGTACTTTTTGAAGGAGAATCTTATCCTGTTGCAGAAAGAATTGCTCGTCGAGGGTTCTATATTCCTAGTGGTTTAGCATTGACTGAAAGTCAAATAGATCAAGTTGTATTAATGATTAAGGAGGTTTTAAGATGAACTAAGAAGAATTTTTTTTTTATTCAAATAGATTTAGCAAGATTTTGTTTAATTAAAGTATATAATCATACAAAAAATCTATTCCCTAGAAAACCATTATTTACAAGAATTAACCAACCATGAGTGTTTTTGAAAATTACGCATATTACTACAATTTACTGTATCACGATAAAGATTATCAAGGTGAAGCTGACTTTGTGCACCAGTTAATTCAGACTTATGCCCCTAAAACCAAATCTATTTTAGAGTTAGGATGTGGTACAGGCAATCATGCTTTGCTATTGGCTAAACGAGGATATCATTTACATGGAGTAGATTTTAGTAGTAAAATGTTGGAAAAAGCACAAGAGCGTATCTCTAATGCTAGTGTAAATTTTCCTAAAGAATTAGAATCTAGAGTAAATTTCTCCCAAGGAGATATCCGTAATTTAAATCTAGAGAAAAAATTTGATACTATAATATCTTTATTTCATGTAATTAGTTATCAAACAACTAATATAGAGCTTAAATCTACCTTTAATAGTATTAAAAAACATTTGAAATCTGGTGGCATATGTATTTTCGATTGTTGGTATGGTCCTACTGTCTTAACAGATACTCCAACAATTAGAATTAAAAGACTAGAAGATAATAGAATTTATCTGACTAGAATTGCAGAACCAACTCTTTATCCTAATGATAATTTGGTAGATGTCAACTATCAAATTTTTATTAAAGAAAAACAAACCGGAAAAGTTGATGAGATTAAAGAAACTCATAAAATGAGATATTTATTTAAACCAGAAATAGAATTATTATGTTTAGAATTTGACTTAAAAATTGTACAATCAAAAGAATGGATGAGTAATAAAGAACCAGGATTAAATACTTGGGGAGTTTATTTTATATTAAGAGGATAATTTTAGTGTTCCAATAGTTGTTAAATCTTAATTTTTTTTTCTTATTTAATTTCTAATTTAAGCAATATTATCTAAAGGAGGTTGGTTTTTACAGATTTCAAAGTTATGGTGATTAGCCTCTAGTTTTATTACGAGTAAGAGGAAAATACTAAAGAGTTTTATTAACTCCTATAGGAATTAATAGTAAATCTTTGTCAAGTAAATCTAAAGCAAATAAAGATAAAAATGACTTTCTATTTATAATCTTTATCATGACCAAAAAAGCTTACTTTAGCTTCTATAGATAAATTTAAATGTTTATATTTTAGAATATTTATCTTCAAATTAAACGACTTACAAAAATTCATATAATAAAAATATAACAGGTATTAAAATGATTTTTGGACTTATTTTAGCAAGTATAATAGCTTGGTTTCTTAGTACTGTAGCTGGTGGAGGAAGTTCCCTAATTTTAATGCCAATAATTGGTTTATCTTTGGGGGCATTAGCTATACCCCCAGTGATTACTACTGGAGCAATTTTTGGTAATAGTGAACGTTCTATAGCTTATTGGAAAAAAATTAATTGGGAGGTTATTAAATGGGAATTACCAGGAGCAATAATTGGTGGTTGTTTGGGGGCTTTTATCCTAACTACAATGAAGATGGAATGGTTGGGTATTTTGATAGCATTATTTCTATTAATTTCTACAGTTAAATATATTATTAAACCAGGAAATAAAGCCTTTACTGTTCGTGTTTGGTATTTTCTACCTGTTGGTTTTTTATATGCTTTTTTGTCAGGAATTATCGGCGGGACTGTGCCAATTCTTTTACCTTTGTATCTTAATTATGGTCTTGAAAAAGAAGAACTTTTAGGAACTCAAGCTATTAATAGATTAGTAGTTCATTTAATAAAATTGACAGCTTATACTTACTTTGGAATCTTAAAATTACCATTCCTAGGATATGGAATTATATTAGGTTTAGCAGCATTAATTGGGAATTGGTTAGGTCATATTACCTTACAAAAAATCAGCGAACAAAACTTTAAACAATTGGTTGTATCTTTTATTTTATTTAGTGCAATATTGATGCTTTGGCAACAAAGGCAACTATTAATTTTTTGGTAAATAATAGATAGTAAATAAAGATAATATTAATGTCAGAAAGCTAGTATCTTGTTTAAACAATTTAAGATCTCGAAACAGGAATTCGTAACAAAGAAATAATAATACTTCCTGTAATTCCAGCAAATACTGCTCCACTAAAAAGAATATAAATCAAAGAACTAAAAACAAGAGGCATTAGACTTTTTGCCCAAGCAAAAATATTTTCTAATTCTGTTAACTGACGATCCCAAAATGAGTTCCAAAAAATATCGTACAAATGAAAAAAACCAATAGCAATGGTAATCCAACTAATGGCACTACCAAAAATCCACCAGAAAGCATATTTCACATCTTTTCTAATGACAAACCACTGTGCTAAACCAATTACAGCACCAGCAATAGGAAAAATAATAATAATATCCATTCCATTTTTGATAACCTCGCTGGCAAATCCCCCTAAAAAACCACCCATGGCACCTCCCACAATACTAGCAGGAATCCAGATTCTTGCAAGTGAAATCTCTCTAGAGATTAAGGAGGACTGAGCTATTCCAACAGAAGTCCCTAAAATACTACCCACTAAAGCGGCCGCTGTAGTTAAACTGGCTATGGAGTTAATTAAATCGTTATTTGTATTTCTGCTCAAAAAATTTACTAAGAATGAGCTTAGAATTAAAGCGATAACTTCAGCAATAGTAGTACCTCTTACCCATTCTCGCCAGAATTCCCATCCTAAATGATTTCTGATAATGGGAGGTAATCCAGTCTTTTTTCTGCCTTCATTCACTATTGAAGGCAATGAATGATAATATTTTTTTCTTGACTTAGTATTATTATAAGGCGTTATAGTAGATTTTTCCTTAGTAGATAAATATGGTTTTCGAGGTTTTGATTTATTTTGAGAATTAAGATTATTTTTGCTAGGATTATAATTAAGATTAGTAGAGTTGTTAATAACTTTTGATTGTTTTATATTATATTTTTTAGACAAAAAAGCGTTCAATTTTTTCTTTATACCAATAAAACTAACGGTTTTAAGTCTAGAAAGAAAAGGTATTTTTCTTATTTTTCTACCAAAGGATAAATCAGATTTTTTTTGTAAAACTTCTGACTCTTTTTCTCCATTAATTTGATGATTAGATGAAAATTCACCAAATAATTCTAACCATTGTTTGACTGATTGAGGTCTATTTTCTGCCTCTAATTTCATTCCGATAATAATTAGATTATTAACTTGATCGCTAATTTGTTTATTATATGCTTTGGGTGGAGTAAATGGTGCCCCTTTTTTTATATAAACTGCTGGAATTGGAGATTCATTAGTTAATATTTTGTAAAGAGTTGCAGCTAAAGCATATACATCTAATGCAGGACCAAAATCACTTCTTTTTTCCCATTGCTCAAGAGGAGCATAATTGGGAGTCATTGCAGACGTCATCTGAATAGTTTCTCCAAGATTATACTCACGAGCTAAACCAAAGTCAATTAAAACTGCGGTTTTATTATCTTTACGCAACATTATATTATTAGGTTTTACATCTCGATGTAACAAACCTTGTTTATGAACATAATTTAAAGCCTTAGCAATTTGAAGAATAATTCCTAAAGCTTCCTCTTCTGATAAAATTCCTTTTTCTGATAAATAATCGTATAAATTTTTTCCTTCAATATATTCCATTACCATGCACCAAAGTCCTTTCTCTTGAAATACTTCGTAGACTTTGACAATGTTAGGGTGCTGACATTTAGCTAAAGAAAGTGCTTCATTTACAAATCTTTCTTGTAATTCATCGAAATTCTTTTTGTCTTGCCAGTCAGAGTTAAGAGTTTTGAGAGTGACTAATTTATGAGACTGCTTAATATAAGCAAGATAGGTAATCCCAAAACCCCCTTTGCCAAGGATTTTTCCAATAATATACTTTCCTTTTTTTAGCTTATGTCCTCTACTCCACATGAAACCTCACTTTCTAGGCTGACACTTTTTAGATTAACAATGTCTTGATTGATGTTATTGCTTTCTTTAAAGATTATAATGCTAATCTTATTAGCTACAAAACTCCTATTTTTTATATTGTAACTCTAAATTATCTAATTTGTTTTCATAGCTTACTATTCCAACAACGTCGAATGGTTTGAAATTCATCAAGAAGAGTAAAGATTCCTTGAATATAGTTTTGAGTAGTCCATTGAGAGGCTCTAATTTTCCCTCGTTGGATTAAAGTTTGACGCAGATTTTCATCCTCTACAAGGGATTTAATAGCTAAAGCTATTTTGTCTGGTTGTGTAGGATTCACTAATAAAGCAGCATCTCCTAGTTGTTCTGATGCTCCTGCTACATTTGAGGCAATGACAGGACAACCTAAAGCAAATGCTTCTAATGGTGGTAAGTTGTCTGGGCCGAAGAAGGTGAGAAAGATTAAGGCAAAGGCATTACGATACAGAGATATTAAGTCATTTTCTGGTACGAATCCTAGAAAATATACCTGATTATTCATCTTTAATTCGTCTATTTTGCCCTCTATAAATACTTTATTTCCTTTATCAGAACCAACAAAAACTACTGGTAATGTAATTTCATATAATTGACTTAGATTTTCTAGAGCAAGAATTAAGGCTATATGATTTTTATGTGGCCAAAATTGGGCTGGATAAAATAAATATTTCTCGGGTAAATTATATTTATTTTGGATTTCTTCTGGATTAATTGAGTTTATTTTTTGGTTAAATTCTGGTGTAGGAAAGGGTAATATAGCTATTCTTTCAGGAGAAACTTGGTAAAATTTCTCTATTTCTGATTTTCCTGTTTGTGTTCCGGTTATAATATATGTTGCTCTTTTGAGGATAGTTTGATAATGTTTTTCTCTTTTTTCCCATTCACCACCTTGACTAACTTCTGGAAAATATGGTTGTAATCTATGCTGTAAATCCCAAACGGTTGTAATATATGGGATGTTTAATGTTAAACAATTGGGAGTTATATTCCAAACAACTTCAATATTATTTGCTTTTAAAGTATTAAAGATAAATTTTTCATGCCTTTTTTCTATTACAAATTCCCTAAAAGGATGGCGTAGTTTTCTCAAGATGGCTTTTGTTATTCTACTTATTTCAGATAATAATTTCTTGAGTAAGCTTTGATATAAAGATACATATTCAATATTTTCAGGCAATGTTAGGGATGAAGGAGGATTTTTAGTCCAGCCTATGACAGTAAATTGATGCTTTGTTTTATGATAATGTCGAAATAGACCAGTTAATATTTCCCATTGAAATCGATATCCACCACCTACTTCTGCATTTTGATTTATTAAAATTACTCCTATTTTCATTTTTAAAGACAATAAATATTTTTACTACCAAATCTTATTAATTTTTGGGGTTGCTTAAATATTATAATAGCTAATAATTTATGTTTTTCTTACTAATTAAAAACAATGGATATCTATTAAGTATTTTCTCCATTTTATTATCACAATTAACAACACCTCAATTTAAGTTTTGGTGATTTACACTTACTAAATTACCCTGATTATCTATTAAAGATTTTAGGATTTTTATAGTCTCAATTTGTGTTTTTTCTTTTCTAATTTGAGCTAATAAATGTTATAATCAACATATTATATCATATTTTAGGAACTAAAGCCAAATTAAAGTATCGTGTTAAATTTTATTAATAAATTATGAACTATTCGACATTTCCTTTCCCTAAAGATGAGAAAGTTGGTTGGCCTTGGAATAGTAAAAATATTGATTTACTTGATTCCATAACTAATGATTTATCTTATCCAAAAATAACGGTTGTTACCCCTTCTTTTAATCAAGGAGAATTTATTGAAGAAACTATTCGCTCTGTTATTTTACAAGGATATCCTAATCTAGAATATTTGATTATGGATGGAGGTAGTAATGATGAAACAGTAGAGATTATTAAAAAGTATGAACCTTGGATAAGTTATTGGGAAAGTGTTAAAGATAAAGGGCAATCTCATGCTATTAATAAAGGCTTTGATCGAGCCACAGGAGAAATTTTAGCTTGGTTAAATTCTGACGATATCTATACAGAAAATGCCTTAAAATATGTAGCCCAAAAATTTGCAGAAAACCCCGATATTTTACTAATTTGTGGAGATTGTTATTTCGGTGATCGTCAAGGAAAAATAACCGGAATAAAAAAGCCTCCTGAGTTTACTTTAGAGCATTTTTGGACAGGAGGAAATGTGCCCGGCCAACCAGCAGTTTTCTTTCGCAAACAAGTAATAGAAAAGGTAGGAAATATTGATGAATCTCTTCATTATTTGTTAGATTGGGAATTGTGGTTTCGTATTAGTTTAAATCTGCCAAAAAACCTGATGATGAATGTAGATAAACCTCTAGCATTAGCTAGAATTTGGGATGAAGCAAAGACAAGTATAGCCGGAATTAAAGCTATCAACGAACGTAAAAATACCCTAGATAAACACAAAAAAGATCTTAATACTAAAAGTTGGTATAATAAAGGTTATGCCAATGTTTATAAAAGATATACTTTATTACATTGGCACAATAAAAACTATCCATTAGCATTAAAAAATATTCTTCAATATCTATATTTTTCTTGGAAATTTTAACCATGTCAAAATTGCCTTTATGTTCGATAGTTATAATGACTAAAAATCGAGCAGAATCTTTAGCTCGAACTCTTAAATCTCTTCAAGAATTAACCTATCCTAATTATGAAATAATAGTGGTTAATAATGCTTCTACAGATAACACAGAAGAGGTTATTTCTCAATATCCAGTTAAGCAAATTTCTAGTCCTGAAGCTAATATTAGTTTAGGCCGTCAAAGAGGAGTAGAAGCCTCTCAGGGAGAAATTATTGCCATGTGTGATGATGATTGTGTGCCAGCTTCGGATTGGCTTAATTGTCTTGTAGAAAAGCTCTTATCTAATGAAAAAATTGCTCTAGTAGGAGGGCAAGTAATTAATATTGGTTTTCCCGAAAAACAACGTTACAAAGGTAGGGGAAAATTTGGTCGTAATGGTATTCTAAAACCCGCTATTAATCCGGAGGAAGCTGACTATTTTGGTAGTGCAAATATGGCTTTCCGTCGCTCAATTTTTGATTCCATTGGAGGCTACGATTTATTCTTTACCAATGCTTACGAAGAAGTAGATTTAATCCTTCGTTTTCGCAAAGCTGGTTATGAAACTGCCTATGAAAATAAAGCCTCTGTAGAGCATTATTATACTGGAGTAAGTTATAATTTATTGCACCTATTTTTTGGTGGTATTTTATATCGTATTTATTTCTATTTAAAACATTTTGCACCTCAAACTTTAGGAGGATGGTTAATGTTTTTAGCATATGAAATTTTTGTTTTAGCAAAAGATTTATTTTGGGGAATTCGATCGATTGTGACAACCACTTTTAAAGCAGAATTTCAATGGCTTGTACCTTTAATTTGGATGTTTAATAGTATTACCGCTCGTTTAGCGATTCCTTGGTTATTATGGCAAGCTAATCATCCAAAACAATTGACCATTGATAATTGAAATTGATAATTAATAACTATGAAAAATACAAGGATTTTAACTATTGCCCGTGCACCTGCTATTAGTAATGGAGAAAAAATATTATTTGAAAATTTAGATGGTTCTTACCTTGATGGCATAGCCAAAGAGTTTTTAAAGATGAAAATTGTCACTTCTATTCATCGCAAAGGAATCGATGAAAGCTATCTAAACTTTAAAAATTATAGCTATGAATTTCAAGCTAAAAATATCCAAATAGTCGAAATAAACGATTATAAAAATAATAAATATTCCCTGATCAATGCTTTTTCTAGAATCCCTCAACAATTTAGAATTATTCTTGAAGAAATACTAGCATTAGAGTCAGATATTGTTTTGATAATGATGTCTACCTATCGAGCAGTATTTGCTGCTGTTGTTGCCAGATTTTTAGGCAAAAAAGTAATTCTTTATTCTGGTAATGATTGGGCTGAAGATGTTGATTCTACTTTTAAATGGAAAGGAAATTTAAATCGATTTTTTTTCTATTATCCCTACAAATTAATGTGTGGTTTTGCCGAAAAGATAGCCATGTTTTCTGCCCATCTTAGATTCCTCAATGGTTATAGTTTGATGCAAAAATATCAAGCATATCCCGGCAAAACTTTAGAAACAAAACCCTTAATTAATATTAAGATAGAAAATTTATATCAAAGAGAAAATACTTGTAGCAATGAGAAAATAAAAATACTTTCTGTTGCCAATATTTCACCTCGCAAAGCAACTTCTTTTTTAATTGAAGCTATAGAAATATTATTAGAAAAATATCCTGAAATTTATTTAGATTTAGTAGGAGATTTTAATAACGATTATGGCGAAGAAATGATTTCTAAAACCAAGCAACTTAAATTAGAAAAGCACATTTTTTTTAGAGGATATATTCCCAATGGGAAAAATTTATTGAGTATCTATCGAGAATCAGATATCTTTATTTTGCCTTCATTAAGTGAAGGATTTCCAAGAGTATTATTTGAAGCAATGTCCCAATCTTTACCCATAATTACTACCAATATTCCTAATATTTATAATCGTATATGTCAAGAAGATATTGCCTATTTTATTCCACCTAAAAATTCTTCTGCCATAGTAAAGGCAATCACCCAATTTATAGAAGATTCTTCATTAAGAAAAAAGGCCATCACTCAAGGATATAATTACATTGAAAAACTCTTAAAACAGGAGAATTCTGTTGAACAATTTATCAATATACTAACAGCAATTGATCATTAATTAATATTATTAAACTAATTCAAAGACACTATCATTAATTAAATAACCAATACGATTAACAGAATCAATACTATCCCCCAGGGGGGAAGTTTCCCCTAAACGATTAATCACAAAAATCCCATCACTTGGAGTTATGGCGTTGTCACTATCTATATCCCAAGGAAAATAAATAATGTTATCCATATCTATACCTTGACCTAAATTAAAATTATTCGTAATATCAGTTTCATTACTTAATTCTCCAAGAAGATCAATTAAAAAAATAAAATTATCTTTTGAAATCTCCTTAGTATTTACTCAAGTATAATTACTGATTTTTTTCATAATGATCTGCCTAATAATTCTTTAATTTACCTATATTTATATAGTTCCCAATTTAAGCTAAATAATTTTTATTTTTCGACAAAAAATACTGTAGATTAATATTATTTATTAAAGATTAATGTTTAACTATTTGCAACATTTGATTGCCACCTTTTTGTAATTGATATTCTACATTTACCACAACAATTGTGTATTTTTGATCCTTAAAATCTTTGACAATTTTGTCAACATATTCTGAAAATTTTAGATCTAACTTTAATAGAGGGAAAATACGTATTTCTTTACTAATTCGTAGCATTTCTTTGATAGAAAGGTAATGAAATTGATAATCGTAAAAATCTGAATATAAAAACAAAAAATGAGAACATAAAGCTAAATCAAATTGATTATCTTGATAATGTAGTTTTGGTAATTCTCCTATTTGATATCTCTGTTCTAACTTTCCTTGATAGTAATCTGAAATAAATTTATTCAAGGATTTTTTCCTATTATCAAATAAATCTTCAGGAGATTGATGATAAGACCATACCCAATCATTAGGATTAGCTTTGACTTGTGCCATAATATTATCAATAACTGCATCAAATCTTTGTTGAATTTCTAATGCAGTAAATTGATAGATAGGATCAATAGAAATAACTTTACTGCCAATTTGAGTTGCTTCTGCATTAAAACTAGCAGGTCCATCTCCTACCCCAATGATATTTTTTTGTAAATCTTTTTCAGTAAGATTAAACATTTTAATATATTCACCTAAAGACCGTCCAATAGGAACAACTTTGTCTAATTTTAGACCCATAATTAAAGTTTAAATTTTTATAGTAAGATAGAAAAGGGCAATTTTGCTAATTACAAGATTGGCTAATTGATATTATAAAGGATCTCAAAATTATGACAACTATTAGTAGCCAACAAATCGCTCTATTTCGCTCCCAATTATCTGACTATTCCTCAGCAATGCAAGCACTTGAAGTTATAGAAGATTGCGAAGGAGATTTAGAAGATGCAACCCTTTCTTTAGCGATTCAAGTAGGGCAACAGCCAGATATAGATAGTGAAAAATGGTTAAAAAGTTTGGCAAAAAAATGTCGTGCTGTTATTTGTAAACCTAATATTCGTCAAGATTTAGAAAATAAATCTTATGGCAATGTTATTAAAGAATTAGCTCAAACTCTTTTAATTCCAGAAATATTAGGTACTCCTATTATAATTTATATTGTAGAAGAAGGAATAGAGTCTTTTTGCAAACCTCTTGAAGGACAATTTTCTAACTCTTAAACTTTGATTTTGGCTAGATTATGGTTTATTTTCTTGAGTGATTTTTCATCGAAATACTATTATGATTTGGGATTAGCAAAGACAAAAATTAGATGAAAAAGTCTTACTATTTATTAGCTACTATATTATTAAAAAATGAAATTACTGTATACTTTAACAACCTATCCACCAGCTATTGGCGGCGCACAACTACACCAACATTTCATTGCACAAGAACTACAAAAACAACATCAAGTCCAAGTCATTACTCATTGGAATCAAAATCGCACTGATTGGCTACTGGGTACTACTATTAAAGCACCAGAAATTAGTCAAGATTATATTATAGACGGTATTAAAGTACATAAAATCGGGATTAATTATCAAGATAAATTAAAATTAGCACCTTTTATTCCCATATACTATCCCTTTATGGATGTTGCTTTACCGAAAATTTCCCAGACTTTACAAAAATATCTAGATTCTTACGCTCAAAAGACTGATATTATTCATAATGTTAGAATAGGACGGGAAGGTTTAAGTTATGCTTCATACCAAATAGCCCGAAAAAAAAATCTCCCTTTTGTCTTCACACCGGTGCATCATCCTCGTTGGATAGGATGGCGTTATCGTGCTTATATTAAATTATATCAGATGGCAGATATGGTCATTACTCTTACTAATGCAGAAAAACAAATATTAATTACCCTTGGAGTAAAAGAAAATAAAATTAAAGTAACAGGTCATGCTCCTATTCTGGCAAATAATGCAGATCCTGATAATTTTAAGCAAAAATATCAACTAAAAAACGCGCCAATAGTTTTATTTTTAGGACAACACTATGCTTATAAAGGTTACCAACAATTATTAGAAGCAACGTCTCAAGTTTGGCAAAAGATACCAGAAACACAATTTATCTTTGTTGGGCCTGCCATTAAAAATTCCGAAACTTATTTCTCTAATATAACAGATAAGCGAATTCATAGATTAGGAGCGGTAGATTTACAAGAAAAAACTAATGCTATAGCAGCTTGCGATGTATTATGTGTGCCTTCAACTCAAGAAAGTTTTGGTGGAGTTTATACTGAAGCATGGAGTTTCAATAAACCTATTATTGGTTGTAATATTCCTGCTGTGGCGGAAGTAGTTACTCATGGGGTAGATGGTTTGTTGATTTCTCAAGATTCTTATGCTATTGCCGATTCTATTTGTGAATTATTATTGGATGAAAAACAAGCAAAAATAATGGGAGAAGCTGGGAAAAAAAAGGTAGAGTTAAAATATAATTGGCCTTATTTAGCTTCTTTAACAAGTAAAATTTATCAAAATTTGCTTAGTATTTAAGAATTTTTATAACTAAATTAATTCTTCAAAAATAATGATTAACTCTTTTATTTTAGACTTTTAACCCTGCATTGTCTCTAATTCTATTGCTCTAACCATTATGATTTTTTTGTGCTATAATGAAGTGAAACAAATTGGATAAGTGGACTTTAAAATAATTAAAAATTTTCAAACTAAATTACATTCAAGGAATTTTTACCACCATGAATCACCAATCATCAATTAATTCTTTTGAGTCAAATCAAGAAGAAATCGAAAATCAAGGAAATATTTTTCAAAATAATTGTGAAAAAAAGTGGGTTCTGGGAAATCAAGTCCATACCACTAGCTATAATGACGCTTGTCATCGGATAGAAAACTGGACAAATAGTAAAACTTCCTGTTATATAATTGCTGCAAATGTCCATGTTATCATGACTGGTTACTGGAATAAGAAATATCAGCAAATCATCAACAATGCCGCATTAGTAACACCAGATGGAATGCCATTAGTTTGGGGAATGAAACTATTAGGAATAAAACAACAAACTAGAGTATATGGACCTGATTTAATGTTAGCCTTTTGTGAAACAGCAGCAGCTAAATCTATTCCTATTTATCTTTACGGCGGTACACAATCTATGTTAGCTAAGTTGGAAACCAATCTCCAACAAAAATATCCCAATTTAATCATTGCTGGAAGTTATTCTCCTCCCTTTCGCCCTCTCACACCAGAAGAAGAAGCCCAAGATATTCAACGCATTCATGCTTCCGGTGCCAAAGTTGTATTTGTTGGTTTAGGTTGCCCAAAACAAGAAGAATGGATGGCTAGGGCAAAAGGTAAATTACAAGCAGTTTGTCTTGGAGTTGGAGCCGCTTTTAGCTTTCACAGTGGAGAAGTTTCTCAAGCTCCTCGCTGGATGATGAATTTGGGTTTAGAATGGTTGTATCGTTTGGCTAGTGAGCCTAAAAGGTTGTGGAAGCGTTATTTTATTAATAACCCTGCTTTTGTGGTTTTGTTTGCTCTTCAATTAATTAAAAATCCAGATTAATTTCAATTATTGCTGGTATCTTCTAATATTTAGTTGCTTTAAAGTCCTATCCATTTTATAATTAAAGATTAATCATCATAGTTAATAATTAGACTTAAATTCTTTTTATTAAAATTTTTCTTAGAGAATTTTTTTATAACGAAAATTTATTATAAACATGACAAATAGAAATCATAAATATAGTTAAATTTTCTAAGTAAAATAACCCTTAATAACTATTAAAATATTAGCATTGTCAGTTGTCAATTGTTAATTATCAATTGAAATATGTCTTTTAAACCTAGTAAATTATTATCTGATATTCGTGCTCCAGAAAAATCAAAGTTTTTTCACCTAGGAGTTTGGCAATGGCAGATAGGATTAGCTTTATTACTAAGCGATATTTTGGCATTAACCATTGCTTGGCAGTTAGCAAGAGCTTTAAATCAGTTTTATTCACCTATTCCAGATCAATTAGTTTGGTGGACTTGGTTCGGAATTCCTAGTTTATTTTGGATATTTGGGGCAATTACTATCTTGTTTTTCGCTTATGGGAGACTTTATAACTCTTCAACAGAAAGTAAAAATTATGTAAAAGCAGCCAAGTTGATCAGTCTGGTATATTTAAGTTTCTTGGTACTTAGTTATTTTTATGATCCAAAGTTAGATCCTCCCAGATCTTTATTTTTTACAGCATGGGTTGGAAGTATCTTTTTTACTCTTGGACTAAGAATAATTATGTCATTTATGATAAAAGTCTATCCTAAGAATATTATAGTGCCAGTATTTATTATTGCCCCAGCCGAAAAAATTCAGAAATTAGGAGAAACTTTAGAGAAACGTTCTCATTATAAAATAGTAGGTGCAGCTTTATCTTCTACCACAAACGCACCAGGAACTTTTACAAGAATTATTGAATCAGGAGCATTGGAAGTATTAGCCGCCCAATTACCTGAAACAGAATTAGCATCAGCCCTGTATTGGCAGTTAAGACGTGAAGGAATTGCTTTGAGATTAATTCCCTCTAGTATCGAAATGTTCCATCATAGCCGAGGTACTCCTGAAATTTTTGCTGGATTACCTTCCTTAAGAGTAGAAGCCCCTTTATTCTTAGGTTGGGATTATCGCCTCAAACGGTGGCTTGATTGGATTGGTTCTTTTATAGGAATACTTTTATTAAGTCCTTTATTGATTGGAGTATCAATTGCCATAAAAATTAATTCACCCGGACCAGTATTTTTTAAACAAGAAAGGATAGGATTACACGGAAAAGTATTTCAGATGTGGAAATTTCGTACAATGGTTTCTAATGCAGAACAATTACAAGCCGCCTTAGAAGCCGAAAATCAAAGTAAAGATGGGGTTATGTTTAAGATAAAAAAAGACCCTCGTATAATTCCTATTGGTCATTTTCTGCGACGTACCAGTATTGATGAATTACCTCAGCTATTTAATATCTTATTAGGCCAAATGAGCTTAGTTGGGCCTCGCCCCCTGCCTTTAAGGGATGTAGAAAGATTTCAAAGTTGGCATCATATTCGCCACCAAGTTTTACCTGGTATTACTGGTTTATGGCAAATCTCTGGTCGATCAGATATTGAAGATTTCGACGATGCGGCTCGTTTGGATCTGTATTATATTGATAATTGGTCTTTAAATCTGGACTTAGACATTTTGATTGAAACTGTTAGAATAGTCTTGTTTGGTAAAGGGGCTTATTAATATCAATAATTAACTATATATAATTAAATAACTAACATTAATTAACATCAATATTAAAATTAACATGAATCGAAAAATAGGCAAACAAAATAAACGTTTTAAATTATTACAAAATCAGATCAAAACATTAAAAACACAGCTAAATTTTTTAGAAAATACTCTTGCTCATCAACCGATTTCAATTGCCCAACAACAACAAGAATTAATAGGAAAATTACAAGATCAACATCAAGAATTAGCAGCAGCCTTAGAAAGAGAAAAAACTATTTCCACCATTATTCATAAAATTAGAAACAGTCTCGATATTAATGAGATTTTTCAAAGAAGTGTCAATGAAATTAGGCAATTATTAAAAGCCGATCGAGTGCTAATTTATCGTTTTAATGAAGATTGGAGTGGAGAATTTGTCGTAGAATCCGTTGCTTTAGGTTGGCAATCTATTTTTGAAAAACAACAACATTATCCCAAATTATGCCAAAATATTAGCCAATGTAATCTTGAAATAGTTAAAGATTTAATCTATGATAATCAGTGTTTAACACCTACTCAATTAATCAATTATAGAAGTCAACTTTTGTGGATTAGATCCGATATTCAAGAACTAGCTGATCATAAATGTTATTTAGAAATATTAAATATTTTAGAAGCAAAAGCCTATATTATTCTAGCCCTTCTTGAAGGTAATAAAATTTGGGGATTATTAGCAGTTTATCAAAATTCAAGCACTAGAAATTGGAAAGAAACCGAAATCAATTTTCTCCTGCAAATATCATCTCAATTAGGAATAGCAATACAACAAGCAGAATTATTAGCAAAAAGCAATCAACGCTCCCATGAATTGGAAAAAGCCTTAAACGCTGAATTAAAACAACGTACCATAGGATTGACAGTAGAAGCACAAAGAGAAAAAGCAATTAATACGATAATTAATAAGATTAGAGAAAGTCTTGATATTGATACTATCTTTAAAACAACTGTAGATGAAGTAAGAAATTTATTACAATGTGATCGAGTTACAATTTATCGTTTTAATGAAGATTGGAGTGGGGAATTTGTCGTAGAGTCAGTAGCCTCAAACTGGATATCTGTCATAGAAAAACAAGAAGAAAATCCAGAAGCCTATCAAAATGTTAATCAATGCGGTATTAAATTATTAATAGATCAAGATTTTACCGATAGTTACATTCAACAAACCCAAGGAGGAGAATTTAGTAGAGGAGAAATCTTCCGGTTTTGTGATGATATTTATCAAGCTGGATTTAGTAAATGTTATCTCAATTTTCTAGAAAGTTATCAAGTCAAAGCTTATGCCATCGTAGCCATATATCATGGGGAAAAATTATGGGGATTACTAGCTGTCTATCAAAATTCAACTCCTAGAAATTGGAGCGAAACTGAAATTAGTTTCCTAGTAAAAATAGGCACTCAATTAGGAGTAGCATTAAAACAAGCAGAATTATTAGAACAAAGCAATCAAAGAGCTTATGAATTAGAAATAGCTTTAGCCAAAGTAGAAGCACAAAGAAAAGAACAAGAAAAAGCAACCAAACAAGCAGAAACTTTAGCCCAAGTAATTGAAACAATTCGTCACAGTTTAGATATTAATACTATTTTTAGTACCACAACCCAACAAGTTAGAAAATTACTAAATTGCGATCGAGTAGCTGTTTATAAATTCTTTGATGATGGCAATGGAGAATTTGTTTTTGAATCAAAAATTGACACTTGCAAACCCTTAACTACAAACATAATGAAAACAGTTTGGCAAGATGAATATATTCAAGATTTTAAACAAAATTATCAAGAAAAAAATGCGCCCATAGAATTTTCAGAAAGAATAAAATATGTTGTTGACAATGTGGATAAAGTCAATCTTTCCCCATGTCATCAAGAAATGCTAGATTTTTTAGAAATTAAATCTTATCTAGTCATACCAGTTTTTGTGAGTAATCATCTTTGGGGATTATTAGCAGCATATCAACATAAAAAACCTCGTCAATGGCAATCTCAAGAAATCAATCTTTTAACTCAAGTCAGCGATCAACTAGGAGTAGCATTGCATCAAGCAGAATTATTAGTACAAATTCAGGAAGCAAAAGAAAAAGCAGACTTTGCAAATCTTGCTAAAACGGAATTTTTAGCCAACATGAGTCATGAATTGCGTACTCCTTTAAATGCCATTTTAGGTTTTACTCAATTATTAAGTTATGATTCCTCTTTAAACCAAAAACATCAAGAATATTTAGACATAATTAGTCGAAGTGGCCAGCATCTATTAAGTTTACTAAATGACGTTTTACAGATGTCAAAAATAGAAGCAGGAAAAACAACTCTTAACCCCACCAAAGTAGACTTATATAGTTTGCTTAAAAGCCTCAAAGAAATGTTTCAATTAAGAGCAGAATCTAAAGATTTAGAATTAATTATTGAGTGGGATAAATCTGTACCAAAATATATAATAATAGACGAAAATAAACTACGCCAAATATTAATTAACCTAGTAGGAAATGGAATTAAATTTACCAATTCAGGCAGAGTAATTCTCAGAGTAAAAAGTAGAATTAACCAAAAACTATCTGAAGATCAAATTAATTTATTATTTGAAATAGAAGATACCGGAGAAGGAATTGCCCCCGAAGAATTAGAGAATTTATTTCAAGCTTTTGTCCAAACAGAAACAGGTAAAAAATCCTCAGAAGGAACCGGCTTAGGATTAGCAATTAGCAAAAAATTTGTCCAACTAATGGGAGGAAAAATCTCAGTTAAATCTGAAGTAAATATAGGTACAACTTTCAGTTTCAATCTAACAGTAAAACTACCAGAAATAGAACAACAAAATATATTAGCTAATCCAAGAAAAGCAAAAAAAATCATTGGAATAGCTGCAAATCAACTTCCATATCGCATCTTAATCATAGAAGATATCAAAGAAAGTCGTTTGCTATTAAAGGAAATGTTATCTGCCAGAGGATTTCAAGTTAGAGAAGCAGAAAATGGGCAACAAGGCTATGCCATTTGGAAAGCTTGGCAACCCCATCTTATTTGGATGGATATACAAATGCCAGTCATGGATGGATATAAGACAACAAAAAAAATTAGAGCCTCTCCCGGCGGGAAAGAAACCATTATTATTGCCTTAACAGCCACAGTATTTGATAAACAAAAAGAAATGGTTTTATCATCAGGTTGCAATGATTTTGTTGCTAAACCCTTTAGAGAAGAATTAATTTTTGACAAAATAGCTCAATATTTAAAAGTAGACTTTCTTTATGAAGATAGTTCTAATAAAATAGTATCTTCTCAGAAAAACCAAGATCAATATCTTAAAATAAAAATTCAAGAAATGGATTCTAACTGGAGAAATCAATTGCATTATGCAGCAATTACTGCCAGAGAGAAAAAACTTCTAGAATTGATCGAAAAAATACCTCCAGACAAAGCATTTTTAGCTTCTACTATTACCAAGATGGTAAATCAACTTGCCTTCGATAAAATAGCTAATTTAACTCAATAATCAAGCTGAATTTAATATAATATGAAAAGTACTAAAAACAATAATA